>NZ_JAPZRB010000247.1:0-1813 GCF_027531105.1 Microcystis sp. LE18-22.4A | reverse complement strand
CTTGTTCGGGTGTGGGGTAAAATCGAAACGAATAGGCTTTTTCCATACCTCACATTTTAGCATATATTTCGTAAACGATGCTCATATTTAACAGTAAAGCCGTCGTAGAACGACGGGGTTTCAGACCCAAATTTTCGATGAGTGCATGAGTGCCTGTCCTGATATGTAGCCTATACTCAACGGATTTAGTATCATCAGGTTTTCATCGGTTCAGATTGTATCAGAATTATCTGAAATGACTCTATTTTTATTTATCGATAGAAATCTATAACTAAATAGGTAAAAATCTATAACTAAAGACATAAAAATTGATTGACACTATGGATTCCATTGTGTTATGTATAGGATGTGACAGATATGACTCATTTGTATCGTACAACTCAAGTTTGATTTGAATTGCCCCGATGATTACTGTTTTGTCACCATTTTTAAACAGAGCAAAGAATTGCACAGGTAATTGTCGCCCATCAAGGACAGGCGATAGCGAGTAATTGTGCTGTGAACCTGTAAATTTCTACTGACGGTGACATCCGTTTGGCACTGAAGCGCAACGACAACAAGTTAAGCTTCAATGCTTGCTGCCTTGAAGACCTTTACTGTTACTATTTTCCAACTTATTAGCCATGTCATCAACCACTACTGTAACTACCGCCGAGTCATCGCCACAAAACACCCTTGGTGATCAGAAGAAAGTAACTGAGAACGAGAACATCCCAAATAGTACTACCGCAACCAGTAAGATTGATGAGTTGTTAAAGGCTGCTGTCGGTGGCAAAAATTTAAATCAATTCTCCCCAAAAGATTTAAATGAGCTTTTGGACAAAGTTAATTTTTTAGGTGCGATTGGACTTGATACTAACGGAAAACAGATACCAACAACAGTTAACAACAACAAATCAATTTCTACCTCAAGTCTTGCCTCAACTGTCTCACAACCAGATTTAGTGGGCAGTTTTGGCACGATTAATTTGCCAACTACGGTTGCATTCGGCGCTCAGGGAACTGCACAGGTAATTGTCACCAATCAAGGACAGGGGATCGCCAGTGGTCCCAGTACTGTCAAACTGTACATTTCCACTGACGGTCAGATTGACAGTAACGATGCCTTACTCACCAGTGTCAGCACAAACTTGAACCTAAACGCCGGGCAGTCAGTCACCCTAGACTTAACGTATAACAACAATACTTCAGTCATCGCTCCGGGGGCTTACTTTCTCATTGCTCAAGTTGATGCAGATAACCAAATTGCCGAACAACTGGAAACCAATAATGTCACCAGTAAATTAGTATCGGGACTGAATACTAATGCCGTCATCGACTGGAATGCGATCGCCTTAAATGCGATTCAAGCCGAGGGAAAAGCGGGGCGGGGAGTCGCGCCGACAGTAGGTTCTCGCTTAATGGCGCTGGTTTCTACTGCCGTCTATGATACGGTCAATGCCTTCAACACTTTATATCCCTCCTACGCTGTAAATGTGAACGCACCAGGGAATACCTCGTTGGGGATGGCGGCAGTTGGTGCTGCTTATCGAGTTCTTTCTACTCAATTATCTGGACAAAGTAGCTTGTTCTCACAGCAATTATCCAATTCTCTGGCGGAGATTCAGGACAGTGCCACCGCTGAAAGCCGGGGGTTTAATTTGGGCATTTTAGTAGCCAATCAGAGCATCAATTTACGCGCTAATGATGGTTCTAACAACAATACGCCTTTCACTGCGCCGTCGGGAGCCTATGTCTGGAGACCAGAAACCTCGGGCCCCACTGCTGGGGTAGCAGTCGGTGCCAACTGGGGGGGAGTAGATACTTGGGCAAT
>NZ_JAPZRB010000527.1:0-7050 GCF_027531105.1 Microcystis sp. LE18-22.4A | reverse complement strand
AACAAAAGAGCATTGTTCACAATCAAAAACTCTTTCGGATAAAGATAGAGACTCTTTTTTGTATCCACAATTGGAACAGATTTTGCTACTGGGGAACCATCTATCAGCTACGATTAACTCCGCACCATACAACTGAGTTTTTTTGTTGGCTTTTGAAACTATTTCAATAACTTGAACCTCCTTCTGAAGTGCGGAATGTAGCCCTCTAAAATACCTCTGAGGGGGTTGCGGGCTTTTTCTTCTAATTTTTTACCCCGCACCCAAAGGACAGCACAAAATCCGAACCGCTTCCTTGCCTTTTTCCCATATCCTAACTACCAATATAACACTATTTCATTAATCAGAAAAATTACTTAAAAAACTCTGTATCCTCTGGGTCTCTGTGGTGAGCAATCAATTACTCAATCGACACTTTAGACATCTTCCACTACTTTTACCATTCCTTCTCGACCAACTTCTCCTAACTTTTCTCCCCAAACCTCCCAGCAATCTTCACAGGATTTTCCTACTCGTTTTTTGACGTTAATTCGGTAATAAAAATGTGTTTCATTATCTCCCACTAATTCCCCTGAAAATATTTCCCAATTGGGACTAACTAACAGCAGGAGTTCGTTAATTGGATCGTAAATATCCACCTCTGGATGCGCTCTTTCGGCAATTCGTCTTAACTTGATATCTGGCAGATACATAGGGTTTGCTGAATAAATCTAAAAATCTTGTTGGATAAGGTTTTTAGACTTTTTTTCCCTCAAAAAGTGCCGACCATTGGAGTGATTGGGGGGAAAATTCAGGTACTTTTTCCCTGAAAATTAGGTAATTGACACCTTCAAAATCGCTAAAACCCCACACCCTACACCCTACACCCCACACCCTGCCACCAGGAAAAACTTTTTCAGCAGACCCTAAATATTCTCGTTTTCAAGGTTTAATTGGGCAATAGCTTCATCAATTAAATCACAGCCCTCCCCCAGGGATTCGATGCGCGAAAACCGATCGCGCCAAACCGCCGCACCGGTAAAATCCTGACAATACCAAGCCAGATGTTTCCGTGCTTGCCAAATCCCGCGTTGTCCCTTGTATAGCCATAGTCCTTGTAAATGCTCTTTAGCTAGGGTTAACAGGTCAATAGAGGTGGGTTTCGGCAACTTTTTGCCTGTTTTGAGGTAATAATCGATTTCCCCCACCAAATAGGGATAACCGAGGGTTCCCCGCGAACACATCACCCCATCGGCCCGGGTAAATTCCAAACAATTAATCGCCGCTTTCACAGAAACAATATCGCCATTAGCGATGACAGGAATCGATAAAACCTCCTTCACCCGTTTAATCCATTGCCAATCGGCTGGCCCATGATAACCCTGTTCCCTAGTGCGTGCGTGCAGGGTCAACATTTGCGCTCCCGCATCTTCCAAACGACGAGCAAAATCGATAATATTAATCTCCTGAGCGTTCCATCCCAAGCGAGTTTTCACCGTTACCGGCACCGATACCGCTCTCACCACTTCCCTAACAATTTGCTCGGCAATTTCTGGCTGTCGTAAAAGCGAAGAACCGCCGCCTTTTTTAGTAATTTTATTAACAGGACAACCCATATTAATATCGATGGTCATCGCTCCTTCTTTAACCGCTTTTTTCGCCGCCACAGCCATAAAATCGGGACGGCAATCAAATAACTGCATACTAATTGGTTGTTCTTTGTCCCCGATAACCATCAATTGCGGTAACTCTTGCAGCTGGGAGATTTCTGTCGCATTAACCATCTCCGTATAGAGCATGGAATCAGGAGCAAAGCGTCTCACCAAGCGCCGAAAAACTAAATCGGTGACACCGGATAAAGGTGATTGCAAGACCCGGCTATGCACTGCTAAATTACCGATTTTGAGAGGGGATGAGTAGATAGCCATAGGAAAGGTTAAAAAATCAACAGCCAACACCAGCAAGCCGAACAATTAGGGGATAGTTCCGTCACTGTTAGCATTTTGCCAACCCCTAATATATGCTTAACCGTCAACTTCTAGTCTAAAACTACCTGTATGATGATTGGAGAGGATAGAATCTTATCTCTCCTAAACGAGTAATTAAACAAAAATTTCGCTTTTTTTTATGGATAATCTGCAACTCTGGCAACGTTACCAAGATTGGTTATACTATCACCCTAACCTAGAACTTTATCTCGATGTCAGTCGGATTCCCTTCGATGAGGCTTTTCTCAAAGGTCTAGAAGCAAAATTCGAGCGTGCTTTCCAAGATATGGCAGCCTTAGAACAGGGTGCGATCGCCAATACCGACGAACAGCGTATGGTCGGCCACTACTGGCTGCGCGCTCCTGAACTCGCTCCTAACCAGGAATTGCGGGCCGAAATCACCGAACCCATAGCACAGATCAAAGAATTTGTCAAGAAAATTCACTCCGGAGCAATTAAGCCGCCCAATCGGTCAAAATTTAGCCATATTCTCTGTGTAGGCATCGGGGGGTCTGCTTTGGGTCCCCAATTCGTTGCCGAGGCTCTCTCCCCCCTTAATCCCCCCTTAGAGATTGCTTTTATTGATAATACCGACCCCAAAGGCATCGATCGCACCTTAGCCCATTTACCCTTAGCTACCACCCTCGTTATCGTCACCAGTAAATCCGGCGGCACTCCCGAAGCGAGAAACGGAATGTTAGAGGTCCGCAACGCTTACGAAAAACAGGATTTAGACTTTCCGCAACACGCGGTCGCCGTCACCATGCCGGGTAGCCAACTGGACAAATACGCCCAAGATTGGCTAACTCGTTTCCCCATGCAGGATTGGGTCGGTGGTCGTACATCAGAACTATCCGCCGTCGGTCTTCTCCCGGCCGCTTTGCAGGGTATCGACATCGATGAAATGTTAGCCGGGGCCAAAGAAATGGACATCGCCACCCGCGTCCATAACCTGAAAAAAAATCCTAGCGCCCTACTGGCTCTAGCTTGGTATCATGAGGGCAATGGCAAGGGAGAGAAAGATATGGTGATTCTGCCCTACAAAGACAGTCTCTATCTCTTTAGCCGCTATCTGCAACAATTGGTCATGGAGTCCCTGGGTAAAGAAAAAGACCTCGATGGGAATAAGGTTTACCAAGGTATCGCCGTCTATGGTAACAAAGGTTCTACGGACCAACACGCCTACGTCCAACAATTACGCGAAGGTGTTCCCAATTTCTTCGCTACTTTTATTGAAGTGTTAAAAGACCGGCAAGGAGATTCGATAGAAGTGGAAACCGGCTCCACTGCCGGCGATTTCCTCTCAGGATTACTGCAAGGTACTCGACAAGCTTTATACGAAAATAGTCGTCACTCTATCACTATCACTATCCCAGAGGTCACTCCCCGTCAGGTAGGGGCCTTGATCGCCCTCTACGAACGGGCCGTTAGTTTCTATGCTAGTTTAGTTAACATTAACGCCTACCATCAACCCGGGGTAGAAGCAGGGAAAAAAGCCGCCGCTTCTATTCTGGATTTACAAAGAAAAATCGTGCAAGTTGTTCGGGAAACGGGAACTTCTCTTGACCTAGCCACTCTAGCGGCCAAAATCGGCGCTAGTGACCAAGTTGAAGCTATCTATAAAATTGTCCGTCATCTCAACGCTAATCGGCGCAGTTTAACTATTACCGGCGATTTAAGTAAACCAGAAACGCTCCAAATCTCTGCACGCTAATCAGTTATCAGTTATCAGTTATCAGTTATCAGTTATCAGTTATCAGTTATCAGTTATCAGTTATCAGATGTAAGTTTTAAGTTAATTAGTTATTTAGTTATCAGATGTAAGTTAATTAGTTATTTAGTTATTTAAGTACCTAAGCAAAATTAATTACACATATCTAACCACCTCTTGCCTCCTGCCTTTTGCCTTTTGCCTATCTTCACTAGGAAATTAATTTTGCACGACTACTTATTTATCTTCATCTTTATCCCTGTTTACTGTTTACTGATTACTGTTTACTGATTACTGTTTACTGTTTACTGAATATAACTAACCATGGAAATGCTCGAAAACCTGAAAATGGCTTTTTCCGCTTTGATGGGCAATAAACTGCGTAGTGGTCTGACCATGCTAGGAATTGCTATCGGTAACGCTTCCGTCATTGCCCTAGTGGGAGTGGGTGAAGGAGCGCAAAAAGTCGCCCTCGAGCAGTTTGAAGCTCTCGGACCGAATGTTTTATTTGTTTCCACCTCCTCGCGCAATGTCCGGCGGACAATTCCTAATCCCCGGCCTCTCACCTACGAAGATGCTCAAGCGATCGCATCTCAAGTTCCCGCCATTGCCGCCATTTCTCCCGAATTGAGCGGTAAAAGAATTTTATCCTTCGGTAATAGAACCAGTAATAGCCCCCTAATCGGGGTAGGAGCCGAGTACCTAAACGTGCGTAACCGTCAACTGTCTAAAGGTAGATTTATTATGGAATCTGACCTGAAACGGGATAATCGGGTGATTGTCTTGGGATCGGAATTAGCCAAAAATCTCTTTGGTAATCGCAATCCCGTCGGCGAAAATCTTCGCATCGGCAATCTTAGTTTTCAAGTCATTGGAGTTTTACAGGCGAAAGGCTCCTTATTTGAGGCTAATCAGGACGATCGAGCTTTAATTCCCCTAACTACCATGTCTAATCAGGTTCAAGGCCGCAGAGCTATCTATGGCATTCCCCTGACTCATATTTCTGTCTTGGCCAAAAACTCTGCCCAAATTAAAGCCGCTCAGTTTCAGATTAGCAACCTGCTGCAAATGCGTCATCAGGTCAGCGACGAGAATTATGTGCAGGTTTTCCCCCAAACCGCAGTCCTAGAAATGACCAAAGAGACTAACGAGAGTTTAACTAGAATGTTAGCCTCGATCGCCAGTATTTCCCTTTTTGTCGGGGGAATCGGCGTAATGAATATTATGCTCGTGTCAGTCACGGAAAGAACCCAAGAAATCGGGTTAAGAAAGGCTTTAGGAGCGAAAGAAGGGGATATAAAAGGTCAATTTCTCATTGAATCGGTGATTTTAGCCACCACTGGCGGAATTATCGGGATTTTTGTCGGCATTCAAGGAATGTATCTAGCGGGAATTTTTGCCGCTTTAACCACCAGTGTCTCAATCCCTGCGATAATTCTCGCTTTAGGAGTTTCTAGTGCCATCGGTCTAATTTTCGGTGTTGTTCCCGCTCATCGTGCCGCTAAATTAGACCCAATAGTTGCTTTGAGAAGATGATAGTTTCTCTAGGTCTTATCCTGACCTCGGGATTCTATACCCGCGTCCGTTGTCGTAAATCCCTCCGCTTGCGCTAATATTTGCAGATTGTGGGCTATGGAGGCGAAAGAATCGGCAGGATATTCGATTAAAGTGGCGGAATCGAGAAAAGTTTCCACTCCCACGGGACAACCCAAATAATCAGCCACCGCTTTTGGAGTAGTGGAACCGAGGAGAATAGTTCCCGATTGTCTCACAGAAGATAGCTTTTCCCAAGGCTCATCGATCATCAAAGATAAATGGGTGGGAGCAAAAAGATTCGATAATTCGATCGCTTTCTCCAATGATTCCACCACCACGATTAAACCATAATGAGCGATCGCTTTTTCCGTTAACAATCTCTGGGGATGTACCTGTAACTGTTTTTGCACTTCTTCCTGTACTATTAGGGCCAAAGCCTTATCCGTCGTCAATAAAATCGCTGCCGCCAGGGAATACTGTTCCGCTTGCGCTAATAGATCTAGGGCCAACTGCTTGGGATTGGCTTGACTATCGGCAATAATAACCAAATCAGAAGTAATAGAGAGATAATCGATTTTTACATGGTCAGAAACCAGTTTTTTAGCCAAATTAGTATAAAAATCACCTATTCCGGCAATCATCTCCACGGGAGCGATCGTTTTTGTGCCGTAGGCTAAAGCGGCGATCGCCTGTGGTCCAGCCACCCGATAAATCTCACTAATACCCACCGATTGGGCTGCCACTAAAATCGCCGGATGGAGGCGTAAATCCTCATCGGCAGGAGATACCATGACAATCCGTTTAACCCCCGCTATTTTGGCTGGAATCGCCTGTTGGAGCAATAAACTGAGATAGGCCCGTTTCCCATCGGGAACGACAATTCCCACGCTGTTAACCGGTTGATAACGTTTCCCCCGAACCGTACCATCCTCAGGAAACTGGACCCAAGCTTTGGGAAGACGCTGACGATGAAAAGCCTCCATTTTTTCACAGGCAACGGCGATCGCATTTAATAAATCCTGCGACACCTGTTGATAAGCAGCATCAAGTTCCGAGCCACTCACCTTTAGTTGTTGTAGATTAAGGGACTGTTGGTAGAATTTTTCCGTATAATCCACCAACGAGCGATCGCCAGAAAGTCGCACCTGCTCGACAATCTCTCGGACAAGCGATTCTTTTTCCCGAATTTCCGGATCGTCGAACCGTTCCCGAATTCGTCTCAGTTCCGTTCTGGCTGACCATGGCTCTGTGATAATTCGCAACATCGAGCTATTATCCTCTAGGGGCGAAACGAGATTAAAAAGTTTTCACTCCTCACACTCTAGCTTATCGCTTTCAATCTTGACCGGGGAGGGAGACCGAGTCAGTTATTTTAGCCGTCGGTAGGTAGGAGTCAGGAAATAGGGTGATAGGGTTTTGGGGTGATAGGGTGATGAGACAGCTTCCCCACTTTCCCACTTTCCCACTTCCCCAATTCCCCAATTCCCCAATTCCCCACTTCCCTACACCCCACTTCCCTACACCCCACACCCTACACCCTACACCCTACACCCCACACCCTACACCCTACACCCTACACCCCACACCCTACACCCTACACCCTACACCCTACACCCTACACCCTACACCCTACACCCCACACCCCACACCCTACACCCCACACCCTACACCCCACACCCTACACCCCACACCCAACACCCCACATTCCGCACCCTCAACTGTCACATAAGCTGTCCCCCTCCAGAGACTTGAGTAAAAATACTTATCTGGTGAAGGTTTTCTCGGTGGCCGCTAGGGGGAGCTTGAGACCCCTAATTATGAAAAAATAGGAATTGTTGG
>NZ_JAPZRB010000438.1:0-22375 GCF_027531105.1 Microcystis sp. LE18-22.4A | reverse complement strand
CACAATAACGGCGTTTTGCTGGTTCTGCGTGGGGTGATGCTTCTAACTTATCCCGAAAATAGCGACGCAACAGGGGATGAATTTCATACCAACCATCACGATTATCCTGAACTAAACTCAGGTGAACTAAACTATCGGTTAACCATTCCTCCACTGTCTCCCCATCCTCATCGGGAAATAAATCCAGAATCATCCCCTTGGGAAAGGGCGCAAGAGCGAATAAACTGAGGTAAAGTGCCAAAATTTGCGCTTCTGGTTCGCTATGCAACTCCTCCCAACTGAGATTAAAGGCAGCTTTTAACCCTCTTTCCGCAGTCATTTCCCCATGAAACTTGGGATTTTTGGCTAAAATTGGCTCATCTAAGCCTTTTTCGGCTAATTTATGCCGTATTTTGCTAATTTTCCAATCCTGTCGTCGTACCAGCAACCTTGCCACCAATTCTAACCCTAAGGGTAAATAACCTAAATCCTGACATAATAATTTAGCTGCCTCGATTTGTGTGTCAATTCTGTTATCTACAAGGTAGGAACGCAATAAATCAAGTGCATCTTTTTCTTTTAATACTTCTACCCGAAAAGTCTCAATTGTCGCTGATAAATATTCCTTGCGAGTGGTAATTAAAACCTGAAAGCGTTTGTCTTCTTGCGGTGGTAAATAATCCTTAATTTGCTGATAATCCCGCACATCATCAAAGATAATTAGGACATTTCCCGCTAACCAGTTTTGCCAACAATAACGAATTTTTACGTCTAATTCTCCCTCATCCGGTAAAGTTAATTTGAGATGTACCCGCGCAAAATCTAAAATAGAAGTACCGATAAAACCGCCGTCACTTTCTGCCACATTTAACCAACATATCCCCCCGGGATAGGCTTTTTCTCGCCATTCTTGCCAGCCAAACTGTCTGGCTAGTTCGGTTTTACCTATGCCTCCCATTCCCGTTAAGGTAGATATAGCAAGCTTTTGGGATTGTTGTAATTGCTTTTTTAAGTCAATTAATTCCTGATCCCTACCAACAAATTTAGGGATATTACTATTAGATAAATTGTGAGGATGTTGTTTAACCTGTTCCTTAACAGGCGGCTGCAGTCAGGTTTTATTGATGTTTATAGTTTCTGCTTGATAAAATTCACTAACCTGACCCTGATTCTGTAAATTTTGACCTCCCGAATTAGCCTGGTTCATACTACTATTATCCTGAATTTTCAAGGATTGAATTTCTGTTGCTAAACCCTTGACTTTTTCGGCGAAATCTGCTTCATCATTCATGGCAACCTTTAAATAATCTGCTACTTTTTCTAGATCAGTTTTTGACCCTTTTTCAGCAGCTTGTAAAGCTTTTTCAGCCTTAGGATTAGCTTTAAGTTTATTCCAGATGATTTGCCGCAAAGTATTAATTTTTTCTAGAGCAGCTTCGGTAAATTTTTCTACAGTAGTCTGAAATACCAAAGCAACAATTGTCGCCACTGTTATCGGTTCCATAGATAAAATCGGGGTGATGAGGGTTAACTTATTTATCTGGTTTTTGGGGGTTAAGTTGCCAACAATTAAACAACTCTTACCCCCATCATAGAACTTGTAATTTCATTTAGGCGGGTACTTCAATTTTACCCTGTCCGGCCAATCCAAAAGCGGCATGAACCACTTGTAGGGCCCTGACTCCATCTTCCTGATTCACCACACAACTGATTTTTATATCAGAAGTAGCAATCATCAAAATATTAATTTTCTCCTTTGCTAAAGCTTCAAAAAAGCGTGCTGCTACCCCCGGTTGTCCTTCCATTCCCGAACCAACAATGCTCACTTTCGCCACATCATTATTAACCACCACTTCCTGTAAACCCAAACTTTCCGATAGTTCTAAGAGGATTTTTTGGGCTAAATTAGCATCAGCTTGGGGTAAAGTAAAAGCGATATCCCGTCGGGGAATACCATCGACAATGCGACAGCGTTGGGATTGAATAATCATATCGACACTGACATTTTTTGCCGCTAAAACCGAGAAAATTCTCGCCGCCATCCCCGGGCGATCGGGGACGTTACGAATGGCCATTTGGGCCTGATTATTATCTAGGGCCACTCCCCGTACTGGGACTAAATTTTTAGGGATTTCGCAATGAGCAACTTTAGCAGAATACTCCACTTGAAAAGCATCACAAAGGACTTTAATTGCTTTTTCTCCGTCCGCTTCATCGATGACACAACTGACTTTTACTTCAGAAGTGGAGATCATTTCGATATTAATTGCCGCTGCGGCCAAAGTGCTAAATATTTGGGCAGCAATTCCCGGCCGGCCGATCATACCGGCGCCGGTAATGGCGATTTTAGCGGCCCCGGATTCGATGATCACTTCCGCTTCCTCTGTATTAGTGGGATGGGAACGTAAAACCGGCGCGATCGCTTCGGCCACGGATTGGGCTTTTTTCAAGGCATTTCCCATCACCGTAAAGGCGATATCGTTGCTGTCCCCCTCGTGAATCGATTGAATAATTAAATCCACGTCCACCTGTTGATGAGCGATTTCCCCGAATAAACGGGCAGCGATACCGGGACGATCCGGAACCCGTAAAAGGGAGATTTTCGCCTGATTACCCTCAAATTCCACCGCATCCACTGCTTTTGTCAATTCCAATCCTTGCAGGGTGCGCGGTTTCGGTGCCGGGGATGTCACCCAAGTACCCGGATCCTCTGTCCAACTGGAGCGGACAACCAAGGGAACCCCGAAATTTTTAGCGATTTCCACCGCTCGCGGGTGGAGAACTTTCGCCCCTAAACTGGCTAATTCCAGCATCTCATCGCAGGTGATTTGGTCTAAAAGACGCGCTTCGGGGACTAAACGGGGGTCAGTGGTGAGAATACCGGGTACATCGGTGTAAATTTCGCAAAAATCGGCTTTTAAGGCGGCTGCTAGGGCCACGGCCGAGGTATCGGACCCACCGCGCCCCAAGGTGGTAATCTCTAATTGATCGCTATCGCTGACACCTTGAAAACCGGCGACAACAACTACTTTACCCTCCGATAGATGACGGGAAAGGCGATCGGTTTTAATTTCTAAGATGCGGGCGCGACTATGTTCGGATTCCGTGACAATTCCCACTTGAGCGCCGGTTAGGGAGATGGCCGGTTGTCCGATTTCCTCTAGGGCCATACTCATCAAGGCGATTGTTACCTGTTCCCCCGTGGATAATAACATATCCATTTCCCGGCGCGAGGGTTCGGCGGCGATTTGTTTGGCTAAATTGACCAATCCATCGGTGGTTTTACCCATGGCAGAAACGACCACCACCACGGTGTTTCCTGCTATTACCGTATTTTTGACCCGTTGAGCGACCGATTGAATGCGTTCCACGGAACCTACCGATGTACCACCGTATTTTTGGACAATTACAGCCATAGTTGTCAGCGCTAGAGACTTTCTATCTTTGTTCAATCTCCAACTTATCAAAATTCCTTAACGATAAGTGGTTTTGGTTAACATTCCTTATGTTTTATCAAATGCCGACTATCCTTAAGACTGCACCGGAGAAGGGAGAGCCGGAGCTAGGTTAAGGCAGTCCGAGCATTTGTACTAAAATGTCAATAGGCAGTTTAAATACAGTACATTTATGCTATTAATAATATTTTGGCTCTCTTAGGTTTGGTGGGTATTATGAAAGATATTTTAATGTTAGATACAGTAACAATTATCAATTCTGATACTCCCTTAATCTTAGGACTGATTCATGGTAGGGTTAATTCATGAATTAACCCTACCCTTGATAAGGGGGTAAATCTGACAATTTTTAACACCTACCTACTTAATCCTTTATCGATTTTACTCGGTTTTTGGGTTGCGTGTGTTTCCCCTCGGAGTTTAATTTAAATCTTTAAGGGCAGCCAATAAATAATTAGCTAAAGTTACTCCATCTACTCCTAATTCCGTCCTTTCTTTGGCCGCTAAAATGCCGGCTTGAGCGTGTAAATAAGCCGCTAATGCAGTTGTTTCTGGGGGATTATCCTGCATTTGGGTTAAGAATCCGCCGATTAGTCCCGTTAAAACATCACCACTACCACCTCGCGCTAAAGCGGAGGTACTTTCGGGGATTAAATACATTTTACCTTCCGGGGAGGCGATTATAGTTCTGGCTCCTTTTAATAAGACAATTGCACCACTTTGTCGAGATGCTTCTTGAGTGACATTAATCCTGTCTTGAGAACCTGATAAGTTAGGAAATAAGCGTTTAAATTCTCCCCAATGAGGCGTTAAAATTGTCTTATTCTGACGAGATGATAATTTTTCTATACCGAATTGAGCCAAAATATTTAAAGCATCGGCATCGAGTATAATCGGTTTATCACTATCTAAAACCTGTTCGATAATAGCAGGATTTTCTGTGGTTAATCCAGGACCACAGGCGAGGACATGATAATTATTTAATTCTAGGGGAAGTTCGGCAATAGCTCCCGTGGCAGTTTCGGGACAATCGATAATTAATGCTTCTGGTAAATGACTAATTAATAAAGATTTAAGGGCAGCAGGAACAGCAATAGAAAGCATTCCCACACCACTACCTCGCGCTCCTAATCCGGCAAGAATTGCCCCCCCTGCATAACGACGAGAACCACAGATAATTAATAAATGTCCCTGCTGATATTTATGGGTAAGGAGAGGACGGGGTAAGGGTAAATAAGGGCGAATTAGATCGGGATTAACCCTCAGAATTGGCGGGGAATCTTGTAAAATTGTTTCTAGGTCAAGGGGACTAATTCCTATGTCAATTAACTCCACTTTGCCTAGATAGGGTAAGGCCAAATCTTGTAAAAAAGCGCGCTTCCAGAGTCCCAAACAAAAGGTATGAGTGGCTTTAATTGCCGTGCCTAAAACCTCTCCGGTGTCGGTGTGAATTCCCGAAGCAATATCGATACTAATTACCGGTTTTTGCCAACTATTAATTTTATCGACTAATTCGGCAATATCTGCCGATAAAGTCCTTTCTAAACCAAAACCGAAAAGACCATCGATAATTAACTGACAATCCTCTAAAGATTCTAAAGTTTTCTGAAAAATTAAGCCTAAATGCTTGACATAATTAGCCTGTTGTGCTGTTAAATCCTTGAGTTTGGCGATCGGACAAAAAAGAGATACTTGATAACCGGCGAGATGTAATTCTCTAGCAATCACGAGAGCATCGCCGCCATTGTGACCAGGGCCAACAATAACGCCAATTTTGAGGAAATTAGCCAAAGAATAGGACTTTTTAAGCTGTTGTGCCGTTAACAGGGCTGCCTTTTCCATCAAAGCGGCCACAGGCATACCAGAGGCAAAAATCGCCCCTTCAATGCGACGCATCTGCTCACTATTAACCACGTTTGACCGATAATTGTAGCTCATTCGGGGGATAAATTGCCTGTTAACAGGTCTAGATAACTTTTTTTCGGATTACGTTCACCTGATTATCGATTACAAGCCTGACATCGCTTTATCCAAGTTAATTGCTAACCTTAAAACAGTTAGTAAGCTGTCAAGCATTTAAATTGCTTGTTGAGACGGGGCAAGAGGCAAGAGGCAATAGTAAAGGGATTGGGGGAAATTCAGCTAATCTAAGGATAGGCGGTTAAGATGCGTCTTAGCTTAGTCGCTTAATTAGGGTTTGCGGCAAAAAGTTTTTCGTCGGGGCCGGGTGTGGGGTGTTGGGTGTAGGGTTTTACCCATTTTCAGACGGTCAATTACCTAATTTTCAGGGAAAAAGTCCCAGAATTTTCGCCCCGATCACTCTCAGCTGGCACTTTTTGAGGACAAAAAAGTCTAAAAGTCTTATCCAACAAGGTTTTTAGATTTATTCAGCCAACCCTAATTACTAAATTATTCTATCATAAAAAGAAATCCTCTCTCAGGTAAGAGCGGTAGTATGGCTTACTCGACACAGCAGTTAATTGAAATCCTCGAGCGAGAAATGCACGCCACTTGCAAGGGGGAACGTCTGTTACTCTCCCCGGCGGAGCGCATTGATAATCCAGTGATTGCCAAGGCGATCAATCTAGAAAAGGTGGGCAAAGTCTTCGCCTATCAGGATTTTCGCCGCCAAGTTCACGATTATCAACAACAATATCAGGTTTCGGGCATTATCTGGCGTGTTTGTCAATGGGGCGATCGCACTCTCCGTTATCCCGAAATTCATAATCAATTAGTTGCCGTGGCGGGTGACAAGGAAATTCTCATGGCTGCCAAAGCCTCGGTTTTAGAGTTTTGGAACAGTATCACCCCTAATATGAATTTTTGGTGGGCGCTTAACTCCCGTCGTCCCATTTCTGCCGATTCTCTAGCCGAATTAGTCGCCCAGTCCGAATGGGCGGAATTAGATGTGGCGCGCACAGAATTATATCTCGGTCTCTGTTGGGGTAATCCTTTAGAACACCAGTATCAATGGGCGCAACCCTTTTCCGGTTGTCATCGTATTATCGCCGCCGTCGATGAACCTAGTTCGATTAAGGTATAAAGGCGATTGATGTCTTGGGGTTGGCAAGTGGGGTATAGGGTGTGGGAAGTGGGGTGTTGGGGTGTGGGGTGTAGGGTGTGGGGTGTAGGGTGTGGGGTGTAGGGTGTGGGAAGAACAAATATAGTCATTTCAATTAAGATTGAGAATATCAATGCCAGAGTTCATAAGGGTTTAACTGGTCTAGAGTGTATCAGACTTATCTGAAATGACTATAAAAATAATCTCCTGACGACCGACGACCGACGACCGACGACCGACGACCGACGACCGACGACCGACGACCGACGACCGACTCCTGATTCCTAACTCCTGACTCCTGATTCCTGATTCCTAACCCCACCAACAAACTTTTTCAGCAAACCCTATTGTAAAGTTTTGTTAATTTTTCTGGGATTAGGGCATTTTGTAAAAATAGATACAGAATTGTATGTTATATATATTTAGTAGGTGATTAAAAAAGTTCGAAACACTATTTGCAGCTCGGAGGAAATGATTATGTCTACAGAACAACAAGCTCGCGCCTTAATGATGCGTCACCACCACGCCGTCAAAAATCGTCAACAATCGATGTTAGGGAGAAGTGCTTCTGAAATCGGTATTGACAATGACAATGGCTACGGGGAAACCGTTCAACGTCGCTTCTCGGCCGACTTTTCTTCACAAACTTACGATCGCTCTGGTGTTACTCTCAGTTAGGGTCTTAGATTTCGCCAAAGTGTAAGCTTTCAATCTTAGAATTAAGTGAACAATCAGCCCACACAAACCGATCTCGGAATGTGTGGGTTTTCGGTTTTTAGAGATAGGGGTCATTCCTGGCCCGATTACGGGGTTTCATCGGGATTTATGCCTAATTGCCGTAATTGCGCCGCTAAACGTTCCGCCCGTTGACGTTCGATTTCGGCCTGTTGATAGGCTGCCTGGGCGCGTTGACGTTCGCTTTCAGCGTTCTGACGTTCGATTTCGGCTAATTCCGCGGGTAGAAGGATTAAATTGCCGTCTAGGTCATAAAAACGTAGCCAAGGGGCTTCTTCTCGCTGGATGCTGCCCATCCAGACTCCTAACCACAATCCCAAACGTTGACACCATAACCAACCGCGGTGGTCGGGAATAATTTCTTGATAGCATTGATTTGGGTCTAAAGCCCAACCTTGCAGGGAAGTGGCATCAAAGGGATTATAAACGAAGTATTGGGAGCAGCGAAAAGTCCGCTCATAGAGGTCTTTTTTGATAGTTAAATCGATTTTTGCGGTGCTTTCTGACATTAATTCCACGATCACATCGGGATAACGTCCGTTTTCGTTCCAAACCACCCATCCTTGTCGTTTATAACTACCATCGATATCGAGGACAACGAAAAAATCGGGGCCACGAAAATCTTGATTAAAAACCCGCTCACGGCTAAAGTAAATAAACATATTACCGCCAACGAAAAAGTCTTCTCGATCCTGATAGGCTTGTTCGATAGAATCGATTAAGACATTCATGGCCTTGCGGTGACGGTGTGTTTCCAAAGGTTCTCCATCGTCAAAAATCAGGTCTTCTGGGGGAATGGGGGGTTCTTCCCAATCGATAACTGGAGGAGTGAGGGGTTGAGTCATCGGGGTTACGTCCAGGATAGAGATGGTTTTATTTTATTTGCAAGACGAGGCGATATTTAGGTTGTCCAGTTCTCAATTTTTCCATGGCTTCATTCACCTGCGAGATAGGATAGGTTTCTGTAACGGGTTCAATGCCATGGCGAGAGGCAAATTCGATCATTTTATTGATGGTACTGGGACTACCCAAAGGACTGCCAGAAATCGATTTTTGACCCATAATCAAGGGAAAAGCATAGGTATTCATGGGTTCAAGAACAGCCCCAACAATATGCAGACGACCTTTGGGACGTAAACAGGCGATATAAAGACCCCAATCGAGATTAACGTTAACGGTAGAGATGATGAAATCAAAGTAATTTTGTACCGATTGCAAAGCTTCGGGGTCTCTGGAATTGATAAAATGAGTCGCGCCTAATTCTTTTGCTTCTGTTTCTTTGTCGGGACTACTGGAAAAAGCGGTTACTTCGCAGCCCCAAGCTTTGAGGAATTTTAAGGCTATATGGCCCAATCCACCAATACCAATGACACCAACTCGCGCCGTGGGTTTAATATCAAATTGGACAATGGGATTAAAGACGGTTATACCACCACAAAAAAGCGGGCCAGCTTTGGCAGCATCTAACTGGTTCCCCAGGGGAATTAACCAACTATGATGAGCGCGGACTCTGTCGGCAAAACCGCCATGGCGACCGACGATAGTTCCTTCGGCAGTAGCACAAAGGTTTTGATCCCCTGACATACAAGTTTCACAGGTCGAACAGGAACGGGAAAACCAACCAAGACCGACTCTTTGCCCTATCTTTAATTCTTTGACTTTAGCACCGAGAGCGGCGATCGTGCCGACCACTTCATGACCGGGGACAAAGGGATAGGTGGTCAGTCCCCAATCGTTATCGAGCATACTTAGGTCACTGTGGCAGATGCCGCAATATTCCACCTCGATTTCCACATCTTCATCCCCTAATATACCCGGATCGTAGTCAAAAGGCTCTAGTTTTCCCCCTTTTTCTCGGGCAGCATAGGCTCTAATCATGATTAAGTCCTCTAGGATCGGTTTATTGGTTATCTTATCCCAAATTTATCGAAAATTCGGGTTAAGAAGATTGGGCAATAATTCGACTGCTAGGGACATCAACATCAAGGAAGTCCGCTCGTGATCATTAAAAAAATCTTAAAAACGGCAATTTTAAGAATAGCCAGAGGCGATCGCTAACTGGCAGCATCAGCAAAATTACTGGTTTTGGGTTACTCTTGTATATAGACTGGTCGCCGGCCGCTTGCGGACTTTACCGACAAGTTTTGTTAGGATCGGATAAAAATTGTCCTGTTTCATCCCTGGCAAGATTAGACGAGGTAAAAAGCCCGTTGCTAATTTTGGGATAATTTTTGTAAATGATTGTATCCTATTAACTACCATTATTATCAGAGCGTCATGGGAAAAGTCATCGGCATCGACTTAGGGACAACCAACAGTTGTGTTGCGGTACTCGAGGGAGGTCAGCCGATTATAGTTCCCAACTCGGAAGGGGGAAGGACAACTCCTAGTATCGTGGGATTCGGCAAGGGCCAGCGCCTAGTGGGACAACTGGCCAAACGTCAAGCGGTCACTAATGCCGAAAATACCGTCTATAGCATCAAACGCTTTATCGGTAGGCGTTGGCAAGACACCGAGGTAGAAAGGGGACGAGTTGCCTATCATTGCCAACGCGGTCGCGATGATACCGTCAATATCAAAATTCGCGATCGGGAATTTACCCCCCAAGAAATCTCGGCCATGATCCTGCAAAAATTAAAGGCCGATGCTGAGGCCTATCTGGGAGAACCGATTAACGAGGCCGTGATTACAGTTCCCGCCTATTTTACCGATGCCCAACGTCAGGCCACTAAAGACGCGGGGATAATCGCAGGACTAGAAGTATTAAGAATTATTAACGAACCCACCGCCGCCGCCCTGGCCTACGGTTTAGATAAACAAAACGAAGATCAACATATCCTCGTTTTTGACCTAGGGGGAGGAACCTTCGACGTTTCCATCCTGCAACTGGGAAAGGGAGTCTTTGAAGTGAAAGCCACCGCCGGCAATAACCATCTTGGGGGGGACGATTTTGATAACCTCTTAGTGCGGTGGCTGGTGGAGAACTTTCAAAGTCAAGAAAACATCGATCTGTCTAGCGATCGCATGGCGATCCAAAGACTGCGAGAAGCCGCCGAAAAAGCCAAAATCGAGCTTTCTAGCCTGATGACCACCTCGATCAATCTCCCCTTTATCGCCGCCGACGAAACCGGTCCTAAACACCTAGAATTAGAACTAACTCGCGCTAAATTCGAGGAATTAACCAGAGAATTAGTGGAAAAAACCCTCGAACCCGTACAACAGTCCCTCAAAGATAGCGAACTGCAGCCTAGCGACATCAATCGTGTCATTCTCGTCGGCGGTTCCACCAGAATCCCCGCCGTACAGCAATTAATCTCCCGTTTCTTTTCTGCAGGCCAGATTGATCGCTCTGTTAACCCCGATGAGGCCGTTGCTTTGGGGGCGGCGATTCAAGCTGGAGTTTTAGCTGGAGAAGTGGCAGATGTCCTCCTCCTCGATGTCACCCCCCTTTCCCTCGGCATTGAAACCCTCGGCGAAGTCTTTACCAAAATTATCGATCGCAATACCACTATCCCCACCAGTAGATCTCAGGTTTTTTCCACCGCTGCCGATGGTCAAACTTCGGTGGAAATTCATGTTCTGCAAGGGGAAAGGGCCATGTCCCGGGATAATAAAACCCTCGGTAAATTTCTCCTGACGGGAATTCCTCCCGCCCCTAGGGGTATGCCACAAATCGAAGTGGCCTTTGAGATCGATGTTAACGGCATCTTGAAAGTGGCCGCCAGCGACCAAGGCACCGGCAAAGAACAAAGCATTTTAATTAGCCATACTGGAGGGCTGAAACCGAACGAAATTGAAAAAATGCGCCTAGAAGCCGAAAAATACGCCGAATTTGATCGCAGTCGTCTGCAAATGATCGATATTCGCCACCAATCCGATAGTCTTTTCTATAGCTACGAAGTCACCCTCAGGGAAAACAGTGAGTTAGTCGCCCCCGATATCCGGCAACTGGCCGACCAGAAGCGACAACAGTTGGAAATCGCCCTGCGCGACCCCTCCCTATCGCCAGAAAAGCTAAAAACCACCCTGGAAGAATTTCGTCAGATTGTCCTCGAAATCGGTACCCGCATCTACACGGGTAAACAAGAGGAAACCCAACCCCTCAACAGTACTGATTTTGAATCGATCGATGTCACCGAAAAACTGACCCGACCCACCCGCATCCGGACCACTCCCCCCAATATCTTCGCCCAGAGGCCAACCCTCTCCCACACTAGAACCAGAACCTATAGTAATCTGGAAACTAAATCCGGCGAATCGGGCAGTGACGATCACCCCTACGATGGCGAAGAAATGAGTGCCAGTGACTACGAGGCCGTAGATTAAAAAGGGAAAAGCTATCGGTCGTCAGGAGACAGGAGACAGGAGACTCCGAGACAGGAGACAGGAGATTATTTTTATTTATTCTCCCCACTACCCCACTACCCCACTACCCCACTACCCAACCCCTAACCCCCAGCAAAAATAGTAGGGATAACCCAACTAAACTATTATGTATAGTTTGTTAAAGTAACAACTAGACTTAAACTTTATTTATAAATTGCCAGCAGAACCATAGTCCCCTATGCCCACTGATTACTACGAAATTCTAGGTGTCTCGCGAGATGCCGGCAAAGAAGACATCAAACGCGCCTATCGTCGTCTCGCCCGAAAATACCATCCCGATGTTAACAAAGAACCAGGAGCCGAGGAACACTTCAAAGAAATTAACCGCGCCTACGAAATTCTCTCGGAACCAGAAACCCGCAATCGTTATGACCGCTTTGGTGAAGCTGGGGTTTCTGGGGGCGCTGCCGGTTTTGATCCCGACAATATGGGCGGTTTCGCCGATATCTTTGAGACAATCTTTAGTGGTTTCGGGGGCATGGGCGGCCAAGCAACCGCCCGCCGACGCACAGGCCCTACCCGGGGCGAGGATCTACGTCTCGATTTTAGACTAAAATTCCGCGAGGCTGTCTTTGGCGGCGAAAAGGAAATCCGCATCCGTCATCTGGAAACCTGTCAAACCTGTAAAGGCAGTGGGGCCAGACCTGGGACCAGTTCCCGCACTTGTACTACTTGCAGTGGTACTGGTCAGGTGCGTCGCGCCACCCGTACTCCCTTCGGTACTTTTGCTCAAGTTTCGGTCTGTCCCACCTGTGACGGTGCTGGAGAGGTGATCGAGGAAAAATGCGATGTTTGCGGCGGTTCCGGACGCAGACAGGAAACCAAAAAACTGAAAATTACCATTCCTGCGGGGGTTGACAACGGCATGAAATTGCGCGTTGCCCGGGAAGGTGATGCGGGACTTAAAGGCGGGCCGCCGGGGGATTTATTCGTTTATCTAACCGTGGAAACAGATGCAGAATTTCAACGGGAAGGCAATGATATTAAATCGAATATCTCGATTAGTTATATCCAAGCGATTTTAGGATGTACCATCAAAGTTAATACTGTAGATGGCCAAGAAGACCTGACTATCCCTGCCGGTACTCAACCGAACACCGTACTGATTTTAGAAAATAAAGGGGTTCCCAAATTAGGTAATCCCGTCAGTCGCGGTGATCATCGCATTACCGTTAAAATCTCGATTCCTACCCGTGTCGCCGGAGAAGAACGGGAATTACTGGAAAAAATAGCGAAAGTTCGCGGGGAAACCGTGGGGAAAGGCGGAATCGAGGGATTTTTAGGTAATATCTTCCATAAATAGGGCAGGCTGAATAAATCTAAAAATCTTGTCGGATAACGGAGGCAGGGGGCGGTCGGCGGTCGGCAGTATTCAGGAGTCAGGAGATGGGAGATTATTTTATTTATTCTCCCCACACCCCACACCCCACACCCCACACCCCACACCCTGCCCCCAGGAGAAACTTTTTCAGGAAACCCTAAATAACTATGACTTTAGACCTGCGCGGCACTCCCTGCCCAATTAATTTTGTCCGAACAAAATTGCAATTAGAGAAAATGACCGCCGGGGAACGGTTGGAAGTCTGGTTAGATGCCGGGGAACCGATCGAACAGGTTCCCACTAGCCTGACAGTGGAGGGTTATCAGATAGAATCGATCGAAGACCGAGATAGCTTTTTTGTTCTCAAAGTCTATCGCCCCGATTCCTAAATGGTAGATGCACAATTAACCGATTTATACGGCACAGTGGTGGCCGTACAGGCGAATTTCTACCAGGTACGCTTGGATTATCCCGTTATGGGCGAGAATCTTCTCTGTACCCGTCGCGCTCGCTTGCAAAAAATTGGTCAATCGGTGATGGTTGGTGATCGGGTGCGTGTGGAGGAAGCCAATTTTGATGATCGGCAGGGTGCGATCGCAGAAGTCCTCCCCCGCAGTACCGAGATCGATCGGCCGGCCGTTGCTAATATCGAGCAGATTTTGCTAGTTTTTGCCCTTGCTGAACCCGTCCTCGATCCTTGGCTGATCAGTCGTTTTTTGGTGAAAGCCGAGTCCACAGGCTTAGAAATTGCCGTCTGTGTCAATAAAATTGATCTGGGGGAACCCGAACAAATAGATTTCTGGGGCGAGCGCCTAGCTGCTTGGGGATACCGGCCTTTTTTTGTCAGTGTGGAGAAAAATAGGGGATTTGAGGCTTTATTGGCACAATTAAACCATAAAATCACTCTCTTGGCCGGTCCATCGGGGGTGGGAAAATCGAGTTTAATTAATTGTCTAATTCCTGAGATTAATCAACGGGTGGGGGATGTGTCGGGAAAACTGCAAAAAGGTCGTCACACTACCCGTCATGTGGAGTTATTTGCTTTACCAAATCGGGGTTTATTGGCCGATAGTCCGGGGTTTAACCAACCGGATATTAACTGTTCACCGGAACAATTAACTTTTTATTTTCCGGAAGTGAAACAGCGTTTAGCTTTGGGAAATTGTCAATTTAATGATTGTACTCACCGTCGGGAACCTAACTGTGTGGTGAGGGGAGATTGGGAACGTTACCAACATTATTTAGAGTTTTTAGAAGAAGCGATCGCACGAGAACAGTCATTACAGAAAACTAGCACAAAAGAGTCAAGTTTAAAGTTAAAAATTAAAGAAGCAGGTCAAGAAACCTACGAACCCAAATTAGCCAATAAAAAATATCGTCGTCCTTCCCGTCGCGGCAAAAATCAAGATCAGGAACGCTACGAAAATAAAACTCTCCAAGATATTTATAATGACGATTCTGAATAGAATCGGTTCGGTTGTCTTTATCTTCAGGGTCACTTTATAATACTAAATCCGTTGAGTATAAGCTACTTATGAGGACAGGCAAAAGGCACTCATGCAAAAGGAGCAATAGATAATCAGTTTTTAATAACCAGATTTAGTATAAATACTGTCTAAAGATGAAAATCGAACAGCAATAATTGTATGTATGGGTTTTTATCTGAACTATTTTGCCCTTTTATCTCGCCTTTTTGGAATTAATTAAACTTATCTACGAACTAAATTTTTAAGAGTTCTAGAGTTGGCTATTTTCCATGTTCCCTCGTCATTTTCAAGATTATAGCGAACCAATAAGGTACTTAAACCACTATTCTTTCGATCAATTTTACCCTGACTGTTATAGAGGGTTCTTTCTTCAGTAACCACCACATCCACTGTAGCTTGATCGCCAGAGGTTGTAAAATTATTAACTGAATCTATTCTCTGAACTCCATAGATATAATAAGCACCATTATTAGCTAACCATTCGGAAGAACTTTCTTGACCATCAGAGCTTTTTATTTTGTCATTATAAGCTTTACCTGTAAGTAATTCTTCTCCTAAATAGGTTTGATAGGAGGGAACGAAAATATCTCTTTTTGCCTTTAACCAGCGCTCGATTAAATCTACCGAGTTAACTATCTGTTGAGGAACAGGTGAATAGACAGATTCAGGACTGGGTAAGGCATCGATGACACCTTGGGTAATTTTAACTTGATTAAAGTATTTAATTAGGTGCTTTTGTCACTCTTGAGCGCGATTTAAGTTACTAAAAGTTGCTACCTGAATATTACCATCATTAACAAAAGCATCCCGACAAAAGTTATTTTTAACTCTCTCTAAACTCACAAATGTTGAATCCTGTAATAAAAATTAACATTTAGCAATAATGTCGGGGGCGTGTTTGCGGCAATAACCTTGAATAAAAAAACAAAATTAGCAATCTGCGCCCCACGCACCAGTTAAGTAAGTAATCTCAATTAATTGTGAGATAGTGGGACAGGGTTCTGGTTCTTTGTATTTTATCTTTAATTGTAACCGGCTACTTAGTTGATGATAGGTGGTGAGTTACGACGGATTCTTACCTTCAAGTCAAAGCAGCAATTTTGGCCGTCTAACGCACCCTAAGTTTTACTACTGAGGTTGATTTTTTTAAGCATTATTGACCTTCTCACCTCTAAGAGCCGAAAATAAACAGAGACGACCCAAACCCAAGATTGCTGGTGAGAAGGTTTCCTGACTGGGGGCCTCTAGATTGCAACCGGCAAATTCTTGCTGTATTTCTGTTAGAAAATAAGGCCAAATGGTTAAGAAAAAATTACCGCTAAAAATTATTCGATCGATATCTTCAAGACTTTTTTGCTGTTTTTCTAACAAATCATTAACTTTTTGTCTTAAATTATCTATATATGGTATAATCACCTTCTTATTTAAATCGGTGCGACTGACCGTCCAAGTATGACCGGCTAGAGAGGAGGTAAATTCGCTTTCTTCTTGAAGGATTAATTTGGTTAATCTAGCGGCTGCCAGTAAAGATTTTTTTAAGGGATTAGTATCGGTGAGATCGGAGCGGGAAAGAGGCAAAAAAGAACGCCAGAGAGGATAAATTAAGTGAGAGAGTATGGCCTGTTCATAGGTGTTTTCCCCGTAGTTAAAATGGCTCAGAGCGATCGCTTGACGGGATAAAGAGCGAGTTTGCGGTGGGACTTCCACTATTGCTAAAGTGGTGGTCTCCCGCTTCCCTTCGATAACCAGTAGGGTTTGGGGTTGGGGTTGGTCGCTAGTGGGAATATGGGCCAGAGCAGTAGCGAGCGCTGTTTCTAGACTAGATAGGCGATCGGGGGGTATTAGTTGCGCTGTGAGAAGGGCTTTTTTCAGGTCATCCGTGGGGGTTTCCCCGTCATCGGTGATAATAATAGCTTCTAATCGATCTAGGGCTTCCCAGAGCCAAGAATCGGTGCTAAAATCCCGATTAGATAGCCAACTAATTAGATATTCTTCCACCTGAGAGCAGGGTAAGAGATCGCTTGTTCCCGTTGCCAGACTCCAAGAAAGAGGATAAAAATCGATCAGTCCCTGGCTTTCCCGAAAAAAGACAACTTTTACCCCCTCTGGTTGCACCTCCATTCCCAGGGACCAACGGGCAACTTCAGGGGTTGGAGCGGGCAACAATAAGGGAGAAAGCAGCGCTCTGGCCGATTCTAATTGTTGACGAGTGGCGATAATTGTCTCGGAAGTAACTTCTTGCGGGTTAACTAGAGAGGAAATCACCTTGGCAAGAATCCGATCGATCTCGGTCAGTAGGGGGGAAAAATCCTGTTTATCGGTCACTGGATAATTAAAAATACCCACAACTTTCCATTGTAGAATCACCTGCCTAAAACCAACAAAATTTAAATATTAAACCATGGAAGAAAAACGCTATCCTGCGGAAAAATCAGCAGAGATTCAAAAATTATTAGATACAGCCACTTTATTTGTCGGTTTGCCCCCTAAAACCCTCGATCAAGTTACTTCTCATGTTGTCACCCGCACTCATCCTGCTAATCGGGCGATTTTATTAGAAAATGATTGGGGTGGTTCAGTTTACTTTATTCTGGATGGTTGGGTGAAAATTCGTACTTACGATAGGTCGGGTAAAGAAGTCACCTTAAATATCGTCGGTAAAGGGGAAATAGTCGGAGAAATGGCCGCTTTAGACAAATCTACCCGCTCCAGCGATGCTATCACCTTAACCACGGCCACAATTAGCAGTATTCCCGCCCAAGATTTTGTTAATCTGCTCAAATCGGAACCTTTAGCGGGAATTCGTCTTTCTCAGTTAATGGCCAAGCGTTTGCGTCAACTTAACCGGCGTTTACGTTTACGGGAGGCCGATAGTCTCTCCAGAGTCGCCGATACTTTACTCTTTTTAGCCGAAGGTCAAGGAGAAAACAGCTGCCAGGGTACGGTAATTCCCAATTTACCTCACCGGGAATTGAGTGGTATTAGTGGCCTGGCCCGGGAAACCGTGACCCGCTCCTTGACCAAATTGGAGAAAAAAGGCCTGATTCAACGACAGCAGCAATCTCTCTGTATTCCCGATCTGGCCGCTTTAGAAAAAATGATCGCCTAAATTCAGTTATCAGTTATCAGTTATCGGTTATCATACTAAATCCGGTTATTAAAGACTGATTATTTATCCCCCCTGTTGCCTGTTGCCTTTTGCATGAGTGCCTATCTTCACTAGGAAATTTATTTTGCACGATTACTTATGACTGAAAGATTAACCGGTTTTGGATTGGTGCTGGTGACAACAACCAGCGAAACGGAAGCGGAAAACTTAGCGATCGCCTTACTTAACGAGCGCTTGGCAGCTTGTGTCAGTATTTACCCGATTCGTTCCATTTATCGTTGGCAGGGACAGATTGAAAACGAGAGCGAATGGCAATTAGCGATTAAAAGCGATTTAAAGCAGTTTGAGCAGTTATCGGCGAAGATACAGGAACTTCATACCTATGCAGTCCCAGAAATCATCGCTTTACCGATTGTGGCGGGTTCTCAGACCTATTTAGACTGGTTAGCCTCCCATACAGGTGGGGTGTCGGAATAGACCGATCGGTAAGTTTAGCGAAAAAAATCTATATAATTCTTAATAAACTATCTCAGGAAGCGCAAAAAGTTTTAATCTAGATGCTGATTAAATTTTTAAACATCTGGTTTTAAGACCGATCGCCTCCACGATTGGAGAACTCAGCACATCGTCAAGGGAGATAGTTAAAATCCAATGAGTCTTAAGGCAAGCGGTGGCAGCTCCTTAGCGCGTCCCCAACTCTATCAAACCGTCCCAGTATCTGCCATTACCCAAGCAGAACAACAAGACCGCTTTCTCGATAAACCCGAACTCAATGAACTGATCGCCTACTTCCAATCGGGGAGCAAGCGCTTAGATATTGCCCAAACGCTCACCCGGAACTCCGATCTGATCGTCTCACGGGCAGCTAACCGGATTTTTACCGGCGGTTCCCCCATGGCTTACCTAGAAAAACCCCCCGTGGAAGAAATGGCTATGGTGGGTGCGGGTAAAGTTATCAACGTCCAGGAAGGGATGAAATTAGGAACCGTTACCTACGCGGAAAGCGGGTCCGGTGGCGGCAGTGGCCTTCTCGGTGGCTTAAAAGGGATTTTCGCCTCTAGCGGCCCGATTCCCCCCGGATTCCGACCGATCAACGTCTCTCGTTACGGTCCGAGCAATATGCAGAAGTCCCTCCGGGATTTATCCTGGTTCCTGCGTTATATTACATACGCGATCGTGGCCGGCGATACCAGTATCCTGATCGTTAATACCCGCGGTTTAAGGGAAGTTCTCGAAAATGCCTGTTCCATTGATGCCACCATCGTGGCCCTGCAAGAAATGCGGGCCGCTTCGATCGAGTATTTCCAGAGAGACAAGGATGCGGCCACTTTAATCAGTGACTATTTCAATATCCTACTGGGGGAATTAAAAGCCCCCACCCCCTCTAATAAACTGCGTCAGCGTCCCAGTAGTGACCAACAGGGTTTAAGTCTTCCCCAAAGCTACTACAACGCCGCCGAAAAACGGCAAAAGTTTGTCATGAAAACCGGTTTATCGGAGTCAGAAAAATCTTCGATTATCAAGGCCGCCTACAGACAAATTTTTGAACGGGACATCACTCGCGCCTACAGTCAGTCCATTTCTGACCTAGAATCGAAGGTGAAAAACGGCGACATCTCGATGAAAGAATTCGTCCGTCGTCTCGGTAAATCGCCTCTCTACCGTAAACAGTTCTTTGAACCTTTTATCAATAGTCGCGCCCTAGAATTGGCTTTCCGTCATTTCCTCGGTCGCGGTCCTTCCTCCCGGGAAGAAGTGCAGAAATACTTCTCGATCGTCTCTAGCGGCGGTTTAGCGGCGTTAATCGATGCTTTAGTCGATTCTCAGGAGTATTCCGACTATTTCGGCGAAGAAACCGTTCCCTATCTCCGGGGTTTGGGTGCAGAAGCGCAGGAATGTCGTAACTGGGGGATGCAGATCGACCTGTTTAACTACAGCGCACCTTTCCGCAAAGTTCCCCAATTTATCACCACCTTTGCTAAATACGATCGCCCCTTACCGGATCAGCACGTTTACGGTTCCGGAAATGATCCCCTAGAAATCCAATTTGGGGCAATTTTCCCGAAAGAAACCCGCGAACCTAGTTCTAGTCCCGCTCCCTTCGGTAAAGATACCAAACGTATCCTCATCCACCGCGGACCTGCCACTAATAACCAAAATAGTAACCCCGGCGCCCGAGGTGAATTCCCCGGTACTTTGGGACCGAAAGTTTTCCGTCTCAATAACGAGTTACCCGGTTCTAGCAATGGGGTAAGCGTTAAATTTGGCGAAAGTTCCACCCAAAGAGTGATTTTAGCGGCTTATCGTCAGGTTTTCGGTCGAATGCCCTACGAAGGTCAGCGTTTATCCGTGGCCGAGATTAAGTTAGAAAATGGCGATATTACTCTGCGCGAGTTTATCAAAACCCTAGCTAAATCCGAGGCTTTCCGGAAAATCTACTGGACTCCTCTCTATGTGGTGAAAGCGATCGAATATATTCACCGTCGTCTGCTCGGTCGTCCCACCTACGGTCGTCAGGAAATGAATCAATACTTCGATCTTTGCTCGAAAAAAGGCTTCTATGCTTTAATCGATGCCCTTATCGACAGTCCTGAATATACGGAAGCTTTTGGTGAAGATACGGTTCCCTACGAGCGCTATCTAACTCCCCAAGGGATGCAGTTACGGATGGTGCGTTTGGGCAATCTCCGCGAAGATATCGGCCAAAGAGTTGATAAAGAGGAAACCCCGCGCTTTATTGAATTGGGTACACCGTCGAGTTCGATTCGCACTGAACCCGATATTCAATCTCGTGTCGGTCAAGGTGTCACGGTTCAACGGGAACAAACTAAGGTCTTTAAACTGTTAACTAATCTGGATAAAGTTGCCGTACAAAATACTGTTCGCGCCGCCTATCGTCAGATTTTTGAACGGGATCTCGAACCCTATATCATCAATGCCGAATTTACCGCTTTAGAGAGTAAATTAAGCAATGCTGAGATCACGGTGAAAGAGTTTATTGAGGGTTTAGGTTGTTCGGATCTTTACCTGAAAGAATTCTATGCTCCCTATCCGAATACGAAAGTAATTGAATTGGGAACCAAGCACTTCTTAGGTCGCGCTCCCTTGAATCAAAAAGAAATCCAGAAATATAACCAAATTCTGGCAACTAAGGGATTAAAAGCCTTTATTGGTGCCATGGTTAATAGCATGGAATACCTACAATTATTTGGTGAAGATACGGTTCCCTATCGTCGTTTCCCGACTCTACCAGCCGCTAATTTCCCCAATACGGAACGCTTATACAATAAGCTGACTAAACAGGATAGTGAACTGGTGGTTCCCAGTTTTAAACCGGTAGTTAAAGTCGGTGGCTAATTAGTCCTTGAAGTTAGTTAATTTAGCTCGTGTTTAACACGAGCTTTTTTTTCAGGACAAATTACTGGCCAAAATTTATCATCGTCAATCAAGGGGATAACAATGAGCCAAATTAAAGTTAAAAACTTCGGTCCAATTAAGGCGGGTTTAGTAGAAAATGATGGTTTTATCGACGTTCGGAAAGTAACGATTTTTATCGGTAATCAAGGCACTGGAAAAAGTAGCATTGCTAAATTAATATCAACATTAAGCTGGTTGGAAAAAGCTCTATATCGTGGGAATTTAGAGGAAAAATATGTGACTAAATATAATCGTTTTGTTAAATCTTTTTGTCAATACCAAAATTTAACCAATTACTTTTTACCCGAAACCCAAATTGAATACAATGGAGATGTTTATCGAATTAGTTTTGAAAATGCTAAATTATCGATCGAAAGTACTGATAATTCAAAGTATCGAGTACCAAAAATTATGTATGTACCAGCAGAGCGAAACTTTTTGAGTGCAGTAAGATGGCCAGAAAAACTCAAAGGACTGCCAGAATCGTTATATACTTTCTGGGAAGAATTGGATCGCTCACAACAGGAATTATCTGGCAGTTTGACTTTGCCAGTAGGTGAGGTTAAATTGGAATTTGATAAACTCAATAGACTGGCCAAGATTGTGGGTAGTGATTATAAACTAAATCTATCAGAAGCTTCCAGTGGTTTTCAGTCTTTTGTTCCTTTATTTCTCGTTTCTCGAAATATTGCTTTATCGATTAATCGAACTCAAGAAACTTCCGGCAATGAACTCAGTGGAGAGGAGCAAAAAAGATTAAAAATGGAAATCGAGAAAATTATCTCTAATGATAATCTTTCCGATGACCTAAAAAAGGCAGCACTAGAAGTGTTATCTTCTAAATACCGCAATGAGTGTTTTGTAAATATTGTGGAAGAAATCGAGCAGAATCTATTTCCCCAATCTCAGAAAAAGATTTTATATAAATTATTTGAATTTGCCAATTTAACCCAGGGAAATAAACTAATTTTAACTACTCATAGTCCTTATATTATCAACGATCTAACCCTAGCTATCAAAGCAGATAAAGTTATCAAAAAAATCCTATCATCAGCGATTTCTAACGCCGATTATCTCCAAGAAAAGCTCAACCAAATTGTCCCGAAAGCCTCTTGTATAGCGGCAGAAGATGCTATTGTATATGAATTAACAGAGCAAGGAGAAATCCGAGAACTTGCTACATATAACGGTTTACCTTCTGATGAAAATTATCTCAATCTTTCCCTGGGAGAGACAAATCAGCTTTTTGATGATTTACTAGAAATCGAAGAACAGTTATGAAGATCGGCTCTTCTAGGTTCTGTGTGAGCATGGTATAATAGTAACACAGAACAGGAGGTGGGTTATGTGGATAAATTTTGATCAACTCCTCGATTTACCAAATGTAACAGTGGTCAATTATCAAAAAATTGCTCAGACAATTTT
>NZ_JAPZRB010000140.1:0-5279 GCF_027531105.1 Microcystis sp. LE18-22.4A | reverse complement strand
TGGGAGTGGTCGGGGGGAAAATTCCGGGACTTTTTCCCTGAAAATTAGGTAATTTACCCGATGAAAATGGGTAAAACCCCACACCCCACACCCCACACCCTACACCCTGCCCCTAGGAAAAACTTTTTCAGCAGACCCTATGTAGGGTTTACTGAATAAAGCTAAAAACCTTGTTGGATAATATCTTTAGGCTTTTTTGAAATCAAAAAGTGGGGGAAATTTAGGCACTTTTTCCCTGAAAATTAGGTAATTGGCCACCTCAAAACTGGTAAAACCCCACACCCCACACCCCACACCCCACACCCTACCCCCACGAAAAACTTTTTGCCGCAAACCCTAGTTAATCTTTGGAGAGAATTAAATGATTTTTCTCCGTTAATTTTGCCATCCAACCCGGTTCAATCACAATCGTGCTGATTTTTTCGATAATAATTGCTGGTCCGGCGAGACAATCAAAAGGTTGCAGATCTGAACGCTGATAAATTGGCGTTTCTCGCCATTGATTAGCCATAAAAACCGCTACTCGATCGAGGATAGGAGGTAATTCTCCCATCGGACGGGAGCGAGTTAAAATTGCTTCTTTGGGACTGTCCATAGTCTGGATCAATTCCACGGCAATCGACTCAACAATTAAAGCTTTTTGTTCTTGCTTAAACCCATAACGTCTTTGATGTTCCCGTTCAAAATCCTGACGCATTTGATCGCTAAAATTAACCGCTAAAGTGGCATCACTGCCTTGATATTTTAAACTAACTTGCTGCCGCACCTGATTATAATCCTCTAATTCCCGACCCGCTAAAACTTCTAATTCGTTCATTTCCGTGAGCAACTGCCCGATTAAATCGGCATTTAACGGCTGTTCGATCGCTTTTTCTTTAATTACCCTCAAATCGGCCAAACCCATGCCGTAGGCGCTTAAAACCCCGGCATAGGGATGGAGAAAAATACTTTTCATTCCCAGAGTATCGGCAATTAAACAGGCCACTTGACCCCCGGCACCGCCAAAGGTACAAAGAGTATAATCACTGAGATCATAACCCTTTTGTAGAGAGATTTTTTTAATCGCATTAGCCATATTTTCCACGGCAATTTGAATAAACCCCGCAGCCAGCAGTTCAGGACTATTATTACCCCCCATTGTTGCCACCAATTCTTGAAACTTTGTCAGCACAATCTCTCTATCTAGGGGTAAATTTCCCTCTTGTCCAAAAATAGCGGGAAAATAGGCAGCTTGAATTTTTCCTAACAAAACATTAGCATCGGTAATTGTTAATGGTCCACCCCGTCGATAACAGGCAGGTCCCGGATTAGCTCCGGCACTTTCTGGTCCAACCCGAAAACGAGAACCATCATAGACTAAAATCGAACCTCCACCAGCGGCCACGGTGTGAATACTTAACATCGGCGCTCGCATTCTTACGCCAGCAATTTCGTTATCTGTTTGGCGCTCGTATTCCCCTTGAAAATGAGAAACATCGGTGCTAGTTCCTCCCATATCAAAACTGATAATTTTGCTAAATCCCGCCCTTAAACTGGTTTGTACTGCCCCGACTATTCCCCCCGCAGGACCAGATAAAATGCTATCTTTACCCTGAAATTTATCGGCGGTGACTAAACCGCCATCGGATTTCATAAATAACAAGCTAGTTTTCGGTAATTGCTGGCTAATACTATCAACATAGCGGCGTAAAATTGGCGATAAATAGGCAGAGACTACCGTGGTATCTCCCCGGGATACCAGTTTCATTAAAGGACTGACTTGATGGGAAATGGCTAGATGAGTAAAGCCGATTTCTTCGGCAATAGCTGCCACTTGTTTTTCGTGGTCGGGATAACGATAACCGTGCATAAAAACAATCGCACAACTTCGGATACCCCCTTGATAAACTGGTATTAAATCGGCTTTAACTTGGGCGGGATTAACGGCGATTAATTCTTGTCCTTGACTATCGTACCGTTCGGCCACTTCGATAACTTGTTCGTATAATAAAGAAGGAAGAATAATTTGACGGGCAAAAATATCGGGGCGATTTTGATAGCCAATTCTCAAGGCATCTTTAAAACCTTTGGTGATTAACAAAACCGTGCGCTCTCCTTTTCTTTCTAACAGCGCATTGGTGGCTACCGTTGTTCCCATTTTAATCACTTCGATGTTATCTAGGGAACCGCTAATATCTTTGATCCCTTGAATGACTGCATCTGGGTATTTTTCGGGATTTTCCGAGAGCAGTTTATAGAGAACAATCCACTGTTGATCGGCAAGGGGAACAATCAGAAATCTAGCGGCATCTCTAGCTAGTCGTTCAATAATTTCTGGTCGATCGATTATCGCCACGATATCGGTAAAAGTTCCCCCTCGATCGATAAAAAATTTTAACATAATCCCTTCCAGTTCTCAGAATCAATGAACAATTGCGCCTAATCCTTTTAAAATAAACTAGATTGATTTATCTGAGTAAGCAAAATGTCCACAGGAATCGCTATCTTAGGGGTAGGACGTTGGGGAGTCCATTTCGTCCGTCATTTTTCTCAACATCCCTCAGCACAAGTAGTGGCGATCGTTGACTCCTCCCCTGAAAAACTTCATCTCTGTCGCGATCAATTTAATCTCGATACTAATAAGGTTATTTTAGCCAATGACTGGGAATCAATTCGTCTTCACCCCGAAATCTCGGCTGTAGTCGTCGTTACTCCCGCCATCAGTCATTATCCCCTGATTAAAGATGCTCTTAATTTAGGTTATCACGTCCTTGCCGAAAAACCCTTAACCCTCAATCCCCAAGAATGTGGCGAATTAACGGCATTAGCGGCGAAAAAACAGCGTATTTTATTAGTTGATCATACCTATCTTTTTCATCCGGCCGTTATCACCGGACAAAAAGTCCTGCAATCCGGGGGTATCGGTAAACCTCTTTATGGTTATGCCACTCGCACCCACCTGGGGCCAGTTCGTCAGGATGTGTCCGCTTTGTGGGATCTAGCTATTCACGATATCTCGATTTTTAATCATTGGTTAAATAGTACACCAGTATTAATTCAGGCACGAGGAACGGTTTGGCTACAACCTAATCTAGCCGATTTAGTCTGGTTAACCCTGATCTATGGCGATGGTTTTCAAGCGACTATTCACCTTTGTTGGTTGAATCCCGATAAACAGCGACGTTTAGGGATAGTTGGCAGCGAAGGGACTTTAATTTTCAATGAATTAGACTCTCGATCGCCTTTAACGCGACAAAAGGGCTATTTTGAACGTCAGGAAGCCTATTTTATTCCCCGGGGACAGGAGACGGAATCTATCCCTATTGCCGATGGTGAACCCCTAAAAGCATTGTGCGAACATTTTTTAGAGTCGGTGGCTACGGGTGTCGATTCTCCTGTATCTTCGGGATCGGTAGGGACGGAATTAGTCAAAATCCTCCAGGCAGCAGAATTATCTCTAGCCAGAGGTGGAGAGATTGTGCGCTTAGAATAGGGAAACATGGGATCGATAGGTAGGGTCTGCTGAAAAAGTTTTTCGTGGGGGTAGGGTGTGGGGTGTGGGGTGTGAAGTATAACCTGATTTGCTATTGACGAGGAGTTTGTACGGCGTTAGATTTATTAGAGGTTTCCTTAATTTGTACCCAGTAAGGGGGTATCGGAAATTCTGTTAATCCTTCCTGCAGCACAGGTTATGGCTTTTTGTCAATGGGGAAGCCAGATATTATGAAAACTTTTCCGAGTTTTTTCGGCTATTTATGGATGTCTGAATGATGCCCATCTGAAACAGAAACAAGAACTTGATTCCCTGCTCACCTTCTGATTTCACAAGTTTAATAAATCTCAGATTATGACCATCTAAAGTCTATCTCAGCATAGGCTAATTAATTTTATCAGAATTAGAATTCGATGAAGGAGGTACAGAATTCCTAAGGAGCAGGGTTGAGATGTAAACATCCTCTACCTCCCGGAACCTCCTGTTTCTAAAAGTTTGTCCGATAATGATCGTGATGACAAGCGATGTGAACATCCAGCTTGGTTCTTCCTTGATAGCTAGTGTAGATAGTATAAGATTAAATAATGAAGCAAGAAGCAGAGACGCTAACATTCGCACCTGAGCTTCCCTGTACTGTGCCTCTTCCCATAAAACAGGCTGACGAATCTTGAGAAGGCGCTTACAGATTTCAAAAGGTTCATAAGAAGCTAGTTTCTCTATCTTAACATTGTCTGATTCTTCCTGAATTTGCAACTCTGCATTGACAATTTTTTTGATACTTGAATAGAGAAATTTTTTGTTTTCTTCGTAATATTTTTGATAGGGGAAATTATCTTTTATCTCCTGAGTCTCCTGAGTTTCTTGATTTTTTTTGATTTTCCAGAAACATTTAAATAAATTGATAAATGAGGCCTTAATTTTTCTTATGAAACTAGAAACTCGAATAGAAATCCATTCTGCTGGATATGTAGATAAAGCCATGTTGAAATAGCCGATAAGAATTGATAATAAGGCTAGACCAACATAAAAGGGTGCGCCGTATTCATGCCCTGATAATTCTTTGGGAAGAGTTGCAATAAAAAAAGCAACTTTAAGAGGATCGGTAGGTTTTATATTCCATTGAGGAGAAACCATCTCTCGGAGAGTAAAAAATAAGATAGTCCAGACCATTCCAGGAAGGAAAACCCCAAGTAAATCGATAATCGTGAGTCTTATTGGTGTAAAAGTAGGTGACATTAGCCCAAAATTCCTAACTTATATTGCTGAGTTGTATAATACCAAATCTGCTTTTAATAGCATAACTAACTCCCAATCGAACTTTAAAAAACCCGCTTCCTCCTCCCTTATGCTTTCTAAACAGGATTTAGTATAATTGGACTTCCTCGTACAAATATACTGGCCATGACTAAAAGTCTTACAATGCCCTGCTTCTCACCGCTCAGACTGCGATCGCCATAACCCTGAAGCCTAAACGACAATATCAGGGAATGAACAGCCGACCAACTCCTTTGTAATTGTCAATGTCTACAGCGATTTCGATCAGCCTTTCAGCACAACGCTCTCGATATTCAGCTTCACTCAAACGATCGAGATTCCCAATCGTCAACACTGGAAATGAGTTCTCTGTGTTCTCTTCTCGCATCACCTGCTCAAGCGAATCATCACCCTTCATCGGAAATTTTGGGTCTGAAACCCCGCCGTTCTAGGTTGGCTTTACGTTAGAATTAAAAGGCCAGTCTCGAAAACCAAGTGGACGGCGCAGCACCTTGAAAACTCGGCTTAGGGGGTTCCGACCAGAAAAGCTTGG
>NZ_JAPZRB010000481.1:0-15057 GCF_027531105.1 Microcystis sp. LE18-22.4A | reverse complement strand
GGGGATCGGGGGAAAATTCAGGTACTTTTTCCCTGAAAATTAGGTAGTTGACCACCTCAAAACTGGTAAAACCCCACACCCCACACCCCACACCCCACACCCTGCCACCACCGAAAAGCTTTTTCAGCAAACCCTAATTAGCTAAGTTGTTCGTAATTTAAATTGCTTGTTGAGACGAGGCAAGAGGCAAGAGGCAAAACCCCTCCTTGCCCCCCCCGATGTCGGGGGGGGTTGGGGGGGCGGGGGAGGTTCGGCTAATCTAAGAATAAGCGGTTTAAATAGGGTTAGCTGAATAAATCTAAAAACCTTGTTGGATAAGACTTTTGGACTTTTTTCCCCTCAAAAAGTGCCAGCCATTGCGGGGATCGGTGGAAAATTCAGGTACTTTTTCCCTGAAAATTAGGTAGTTGACCACCTCAAAACTGGTAAAACCCCACACCCCACACCCCACACCCCACACCCTGCCCCCAGGAAAAACTTTTTCAGCAGACCCTAGTTATTCTCCCATCTCCCCCCCGCAACGCGCACGAAGTGGTCTCCCCACTCCCCACGGTTATAGAAACCTCGGCAGAAAAGTCTCTACAACCAGGTTTTTCTAGGAATATTAGGAAAGGAGATTACCGCGACTACCGTTAGGAAGAATAGTTTCTTCGAGGGAAGCAGAAAGAAGATTATTTTCGGTTAAAATCGCCCCAATTAAGTTAGCTTGTTTGAGATTAGCTCGTTTAAGATTGCTTCCCACTAAATAACTCAAGAGTAATCCCGCTTGGTGTAGATTAGCACCGGAAAGGTTAGCGGAGGCTAAATTAGCGCCGAGCAGATTACAACCGGTTAAGTTAGCTTGGCGAAAATTGGCTTTATTAGCGTCAGTTTTACTTAAATCGGCTCCAGTTAAGTTAGCTCCCTCAAAATCGCTACAATTGAGGTTAGCTCCCGTCAGATTAGCACCTTCGAGGTTAGCATAACGTAAATCCGCCCCCCGTAAATCCGCCCCGCGCAAATCGGCATAGCTGAGGTCGGCGTATTGAAGATGGCAGTTTTCCAGATTAGCTTGATAGAGATAGGCTCGAATTAGGTTAGCCTCTTTTAAGTTAGCATGGCTAAGATTAGCAGAGCTAAGAATAGCACGAGTGAGAATAGCCCGTTTTAGGTTAGCTTTCCCCGCCATGGCATGAGTTAAAGTGGCTGAGGTGAGATTAGCGGCTTCGAGATTCGCTTTCAACAGTTGAGCAAAAAGTAAGCTACTGTGAATTAAACAGGCAGAACTTAAATCAGCCTTTTTGAGAACAGTATTACTCAAAATTGCGCCGCTTAGTTGACTTTGGCGCAAATTTGCCCCAGAAAGGTCGGCTTTAGTCAGGTTAGCATCGATAAGACAAGCTTTGCTTAAATTAACTTCTTCGAGGGAAGCGTCCTTGAAATTAGCGTTAATTAAACAAGCTTCGGCTAAATTGGCTCGTTTTAAGTAACTATGACTTAGGTTAATCTGGTTTAAACACTGTCTCTTTAAATTGACTCCGCTAAGTCTGACTTCCGCAAAGTTGCGTTCACCTCGATTATACAGTTCGATTAGATGTTCACGATTGGTTAAGGCATTGCTACTCATAAAATAACTAAATTGTTCTGGAAGGTGATTTCCAGAGAATTGGTTGGGGAAAATTACTGATCATGAAGTCGATCTCTAGGATTAGTACAGGGAGGAACTAGGGATTTTTGCGAATAAATAGCAATTTTTAACCAATTACGGGCTTAAAATCCCTATTGGCAATCACTAAAACCGGTAAAGAACGAAAAGAATCGGGGTTCAATACCAAAAACAGTCTCTACCTAAACCCGCCACTTGTTGCCAGCCAGGTCTAGGCATTAAATTAGAGAAGTCTTGTGCGTCAGTTTTTCTGACTGAATCTACTGCCTCGCCGATGTCTTGACTCGGTATCATACAGTTGAATTTGTTAGGTCTGCTTAGTCAGTCCGGTAGCCAAGAGGCTAAAACTATTCATCACCAGATTTCGGGGACTCTCCAGTTGAGCAAGCATAAAACTCTGTAAAAGTCAATCCCTCTTAGGGGTGAACTGCCCAATTCTATTCCCTGAAGTCTTGGTTTATTCAGTCTATCAGGTTGTGGTCTGTTTTGGCAAGAGCGGTTAATGGCTTTTAATCAATTCGCCAAAAGGCTGGATTTTTCGTAGGGGATAATTGTATAGACTGGTCATCTAAATATTGTCTGAGACTGGGGGAAGGATTGAGGAGATAAATATCGGTAAATTGATTTTTTAAGGATGGGATGGAAACTCTAGGGTTCGACGGAACAAATAAATACTTTGTCTTAGCATCAGTAGTATGGATAAGGGGCAAGGTATCTAACCAATGTTCTGAAATAATTAGAGGTTTTTGACTGCGATTAATCATTGTATAAGCGTTGGGAATATTACTACCATAACCCACATATCTAGTTGCTGGCGGTGGATAGGGAATTTTGGCAATTAATCCGAAAACTAGCAATAATATTAAGAGAATTTTTGCCCAGATTTGGCGATGCTGTAATCCCTTGCTTAGTAAAAAGGTAACTGCCAGCAGCATACCGAGAAAACTTGGTAAGTAAAATCTGCCCACAGCCGTGTAGCGAAATCCTCTGATTAGATCCCATGCTAAAAGAGAGAAAAAGGGGATAATTGTCAGGAGAATGATCAGGGTAAAAACTTTTTTATCGGCTTTTTTGCCCAGATAAATAAAGGAGATGATGACGAGGATAATTAGGCAGTATTCAATAATAGGGGTGATGGTGGAATTGGTTAAACTAAAATTATAAAATAAACGAGCGATCATTCTTACCCATCTTTGCCAAAGGATCTCTAGGGGTAAACTGCCTTTTGACCATCCAAAGACAGTAAATCGACTGGTAAAAATCTGGGTTAACCAAATTGAATAAATACCTAGGGAAGCAAGTAAGCTGATGCTATAGTATTTTTTGGTTAAAGAGTTAAAAGAATTCAGCTGCAGCAGAAAATATAGGCTATGAACTACTAGAACAAAGATAAAGAAAACATGGGTATATAAACCAGCGATTAGGGATAAACTATAGAAAAACCAATCTTTTTTCGGTTGCGAGGAATCAATAGCTTTGAGAAATAACCAGCTAGAAAGTATCGAAAATAAAACATATAGTCCGTATTCCCAAATTCCCAGAGCATAACCAGTAAAACGCGGGGAAAAGAAGATAAGTGTAGCGGCAATTAAAGCGGCGTTTTTATTTTTAAATAAAGTCAAAGCTAAATGGTAAAAACTCCATAAAATACCAAACCAAATAATTACTGAAAATCCCCTTAAGACTAGATAAGAATTGCCCAATAATCTTGCAAAAAACCAGAGGAAACTGTAATAGAGAGGTAGATCATAATTTGAGCTAGTATAAAGAGAGGCTAAGGTATCAGGAAAACCTTTCACGGAATTAACCCCTTGAAATTGCCAGAGTTGTTCTGTAGATTTAATTTGTCCATCGAACAGATAGTTAATTAACTGTTCGGGTGTGTAACCAGAAAGATGGAGTAAGACCAAAGATTCATCGTGCCAAACATAACTATAGTAGGCGAGATGGACAAAATAGAAAATATTGAAAATAATCAATAAACCTAAAGCAAATCTAATCCCAGATTGACGGGTAAGCATAATTATCTTGATCCTGTTAAAAAATCACTGATTACTGTTGACTAACTCCGGTTTAATTAATCTAGAATTTTGATAGGCAATGGGTAAAGTAAACCAAAATTGTGAGCCAACCTGTGGGGTACTTTTTACCCCAATTCTCCCAGAGTGAGCCTCGATTATTTGCCGACATTGGTAGGAACCTAAACCGATTCCCGTTAGGTGTTGATTATGAAGATTTCTTACATATAAATGGAAAAGATGTTGACATTGTTCCTCATCCATGCCAATGCCATTATCGCTTAAAGTGCAGTAGAGCATATCTTGGTCAATACGAGCATCTAAAGCTAATTGAATCGGTGAAGGGTTATGTTTTAAGGCATTATTTAATAATTGTTCAAAAACACTTCTTAGCTGACAAGGATCAGCATCAATAGCGGGTAAGTCATCGGGGAGAAGATTAATAAAAGTAGCTTGATATAAATCAAAATCTTTTTGCCAATCTTTGAGCCAAATTTCCACCTGTTCTTTTAAAGATAGAGGTTGACGATGCAAGATTAAAGGCCGTTCTTCAGCAAAATGATTTTCTGATAAAGCATTAATTAAAGTTAATTGTCGATCGCAACTACGCACCACCTGATCGAGCATTGCTCGCGAGATAGTTACTTTTTCTGTTTGCCGACACTGGAAATTTTTTAATAACATCACTAATCCCATAATCGAAGTGCGAAGATCGTGGGATACTGCCTGTAAAAAAACCGTTTTCATTTCGTATAAACGCTGAATTTCCCGGACTTTCTCCCGCAGTTCCAGGGTTCTTGCTGCCACTTCCCGTTCTAAATTATTATTCAAGCTTTGCACCCTCTGATATAGTTGCGCTTGGCCGATAGCAATACAAACTTGGGTGGCTAACTGTTCTAGTAATTTGACCTCGCTTTTTTGCCAATGACGAGGATGGGAATACTGATGGACCACCAAAGCGCCTAAATGTTGATGATTAACCGTTAGAGGTAAAACTAAAGAGGATTTAACTTGCAGATATTCGTAATAACCCTTGAGAGTGGGTAGAGTTTGCACCTGAGCGGTATTATCGGCAATAATTAACTTATCTAAAGAAAATAATTGTCCCAATTCTTCCAGTAATTCTGGTTCGGGAAACCAACCCATCAGCGAGGGAATATCGGGACGACGGGACTCAGCGATTACCTTAGACCAACCCCCCTCTTGACAGTGACCGATATAGACTTGATCGGCATCAAGAAAACGTCTGATTTCCTCAACAATGGTATTTAAAACCTGATCTATATCTAAAGATTGATGGACTTTTAAAGCAACTTGTGTTACTAAATGTTCTCTTTCTAAAGTTTCATTTAAAGCTCGATCGATCTGTTGTCTTTCGCTAATCGCCGCCGATAAAAACAGAGAAGTTGACATGACAATGACTAAAAAGATTTGTAAGATCAAGACACCTCTGGTATAATCGGGAGCCTGTAGGATAAAAGGACTGATTCCCCTGGCCAATCCCATCAAAGCTAAAATAGATACTAAAAAATTCGCTATTACCGCTCCCCAAGTCTGAAAACGCATGGCGGCCCAAACCACAAAAGGAAAAGGCAGATATTCGAGGTACTGCACCATACTCCAATCGGGGTTAAGAAAATTTGGTTGATCACCAAAAACCACAGAAGTCACCACCGTTAGCAAACTCAGACAAAGTAAGGCCTCGCCAAAGCGTTGGGGTTGTCGTGGTTCCCGCAGGGAGTGACGATTGAAGCAAAAACGCAACAGCAGCGGCGTGGTCATTAATATTCCTGTACTATCTCCGAGCCAGATCATGCCCCAAGACTGTCCAAATTGTCGCCAATCCCAAGTATTTAGCCAACTACGGGCAAAAGTATCGATAGTGGCATTAACTGCCGAGGCTAATAAAGCCGCTAAAAATACCAGTAAAAGAATATCGCGAATGCGCTGTAAAGTGGCGGAAAATCTCAGATAATGCAAGAATTGCGCCCCTAACAGAGCCGATAAACTGCTACCGATCGCCGAAAATAGAGCTATGGGCCAACTGGCCCCTAAAAAGAAGGTAAGAAGCAAATCCCCGATAAAAACGCCTAAAACTAGCCTTTTTCCCCCTAAAAAAACAGCAGTTAAGCCAATACCAGCACTCATCCAAATCGGGGCAGGTCGCGACCCTAAATTTAAGCAGAGATAGCCTAGCCAACCAACACCCAGATAAACCAGGGCAACAAGCACAATTTTAGACCGATCTGATGAAATCCGTAGCATTTTCAGTTATCAGTTATCAGTTATCAGTTATCAGTTATCAGTTATCAGTTATCAGTTATCAGGTTTAAGTTTTAAGTTATTAGGTTTAAGTTTTCAATTTTGGTTCTTCGGTTTTTGTTATGCAATGGACGGGGGTTATAAGGGATGGAACCCTTATATAGAAAGGCATTTGGCGATTTTTGTCAATTATTTTTGCTCTAGAGCGAACTAATCAATTAAGTCTCTTGCCAGATAAGGATTTAGTCGATTTATGCCCCCCTATCGAACCATACTAAGTAACGAAGAACCTCAATTTTCAATAAATTTAGTATCTTTCACTGGTCGCTGGTCACTGGTCACTGATCACTGGTCACTGGTCACTGTTAATCTATTTCCAGATTGCCTAAACTAGGAGTAGTTCTGCCTCATGCAGATGGGTGAAAACCGTACATTTTCCCGTTAGGAATCAAAGATCATGCGGATTTTAATTGTTGAAGACGATCCTTTAATGCAGTTAGGTTTAGAACAAGCGCTCGGTGAACAGCCGGATTTTGAGATTGTTGGTCAAGCTAGTGATGGTCTAGCGGGGGTACAATTAGCCCTATCCCTACGGCCGGATTTAGTGGTCATGGACATCGGTTTACCCCGTCTCGATGGCATTGCGGCAACTAAACAGATTAAGGAAGGTTTAGCTAATGTTCATGTGGTCATGCTCACTTCCCACACTCTCCAGCAGGAAGTGATCGCAGCTCTGGCTAGTGGTGCTGATGCCTATTGTATCAAGGGAGCCAGTCTCGATCGCCTTTTGGCCGCCATTGAAGCGGCCAAGGATGGGGCCACCTATTTAGACCCCCAAATTGCCCGTTTAGTCATGGATAATCTCAAACCGCCGGCAGTGCAACCTAATCCCAATCTAGCACTTTTATCAGAGCGAGAAATGGAGGTTTTAAAGTTAATTGTTGAGGGCAAAAGTAACGCTGAAATCGCCGAACAACTTTATTTAAGTACCAATACGATTAAAACCCATGTGCGGGGAATTATGAATAAATTAGCCGTGGACGACCGAGTACAAGCGGCCGTAATTGCCCTACGTTCCGGTATTGTTTAAGGGGAAAATGGCGATTTACTTATCCCCTATTCGAGGCTTCTCTAATCACCTCTAAAACCGCTGAAGCATGGGAAATAGTCGGGACGTGACCGGATGCCAAAACCACTGTCTTTGCTCCCATTCTCTCGGCCAAATTAAACTGTAATTCTGGGGGTACGGCTTGATCTTGACTAGAGACAATATACCAGTTCGGCTTATTTCTCCAGGCGGTTGTAGTGGTTTTTGCTGTTAGTAAAGAGGCGGCTGCTGGGGTTTGGGTGGCATAAATTAAAGCGGCTTTTTCGGCGGGCAAATCATTGGCGAGAATCTTCTCTATTCCCTCTTGAGAAATCCAGATAAACCCCTCTTGTTCTTGAAAATACTGTGATGGGGTTTCGTATTCACTAAACAAATCTACCATCGACTCCCCCGCATCGGGAGCCAGCGCTGCAATGTAAACTAAACCGGACACTTTTTCATCGTTGCCGGCTTCTGTGATTACCGTACCCCCCCAAGAATGACCGACTAGAATACATTGTCCTTCGATACGGTTTAAAATTCTTTTCGTAGCAGCTACGTCATCCGCTAGAGAAGTGAGAGGATTTTGCACTGCGATTGCTGCGTATCCTTCGGCTAATAACTGGGCAGTTATCTGATTATAACTAGAACCATCGGCCCAAAAACCGTGAACCAAAACAATATTGTTAATTCTGTTCATAAGACCTCTTACAAAACTCGAAAAGTGCTGGTTTTTAACATTTTTTAACTCTCAGAGAGCTATTAATATTCTTACATTGTAGCCATTAAGCCCATTTTAACTTTTTAACTCAATTGCCGGTGCTATAACCATCCAAAAAGTATATTCAATCATTTATAATAAGTTATCGACCTATCTCTGTTGGATAAACCATGACTATCGCTCAAAGCTTACCCCTAGTCGAGTCTCATGTAAACCCTGAGATAATCTTCCCACAAGGCCAATTTTGGAGTGATGAACCGCCCTTGGAAAGTAACCTACATCTACAACAAATTATTTTACTAATTCAGTGTTTAGAATGGTGGTGGCGCGAGCGAGAAGATTATTTTGCCGCCGGCAATTTAACTATCTATTACAGTCCCAACCAGAAAAAGTCAGAATTCTTTCGTGGTCCCGATTTTTTCGTCGTTTTGGGGACAAATTCCAACCCCAACCGCAGAAGTTGGGTAGTTTGGCGAGAAGAGGGCAAATATCCCAATTTAATTATCGAAATTCTCTCCGATAGTACCGCCAAAGTTGACCGAGAGGAGAAAAAACAAATTTATCAAGATATATTTCGCACTCCCGATTATTTTTGGTTTGACCCAGAAAGCCTAGAATTTCAAGGATTTACCCTAATTAGCGGTCAATATCAACCGATTGCCCCCAATCCCCAGGGATGGCTCTGGAGTCAACAATTAGGCTTATATTTGGGTTTATCTGCCAATACATTGCGCTATTTTACCCCCGAAGGGGAATTAGTACCCACTCCCGCAGAAGCGGCACAACAGGCAGAAAATCGGGTTTTAGAGGCAGAAAACCGGGTTTTAGAGGCAGAAAGCCAAGTCCAGCAAGAAAAGCAAAAAGCTGCGAAATTAGCGGCTAAACTGCGGGAATTAGGCATAGATACCGAGGAAAATCTCTAATCTTCTTTTTTGATTAATAGTCAACAGCTTACCGCTCCTCAATTGTTGAACCAACCTAAGCTAACTGGTAATCTCTAGAATCGGTGAAAATTTAACTTTATTTCCAGAAATTTTCGGCCTCGGGACTAAGGAAATCCTTAAGAATTTGGAAAATTTCTAAATTGGCTAGTCCTTGCTTAATTAAGTCAGGAAATTGACTCAAAACTTCGATAATATTATCGGCAAAATTATAATTTTTATCTTGTCCACAATTAACGGTTAAATAAGCCAGTAACTCCACTGCATAATCGGTAAAATCCATCACATCGGCAATACAGGCTAGTTTGAGAATTTGTTCGGGGGTTTTTAGAGACAAGAAATCAGCCGATAAATCTGGGGCAATTAAGTCTCTGTAGTAATAAGCTTCCCCCCAGAGTATTTGCCCTGGTCGCCGAGATTGAATAGGAGAAATACTGCGAATTCGATGGGAAGTTGCTAAATGAAATAGGGAAAAAGATTGTTGTCTTAAAAACTTATCAATATCAGCAAAAAGAGGTTGATCGAGATAAAGAGGTGAAAATTCAACTTCTATTTGTATACCCAAAACACTGCGGGATAATATCTCTAAACCTCCCTGTAAAACATCTAAATCTGCCCCTTGCACATCAATTTGTAAAAAATCTATAGATGGGATATTTTCCTGTTGACATAATTGATCTAAAGTAGTGGTTTCTAGGTCAAAAGTAAAGTCTAAGTTAGCAAATTCTGGTAAATTGTTAAAACGGTTTAAAAAATCTTCATTGGGATGATAAAGAGAACTACACATCGGATGTTTAGTTACATATAAAGTCTTTTCTCCCTTAGATTTTGCCAGGGCAATGGCTAGATGTTTTTCCTGCCAATTAATATTTCGTCTGACCAATTCTTCATTAGCTTCTTCACAAGCATCCCCATCGGCATCTACTCCCAAAATTGTTAAATTGGGGGCAAAAATCTGCCATCCGCTGCTACCATAATCGTCTTGAGTGCTAAGTTTTCGTGAACCAACATTACAGACGGTAATCGAAATTTGATCGAGATGACCGCTTTGTTTGAGACTTGGAGTAAATAAGGGCATATTTTTTCTATCTGGCTATGGAGAAATAGGGCAATTGCTAAGATATTCCTGGTCTATAGGTAAGGAGGATACTAATCGCAGAAAGCTCCGCGCAAGCGTAAGGTTTCCCGCAATTCCTCGGTCATACCCACGTTATCGGCAAACTTTGTCCCCTTCACTTTTGCCCCGCTAAAATTCGCTTGAGTGATGTTGACTTCAACCAAATTAGCTCCTTCTAAATTGGAGCCGATTAAATTAGCTAAAGCCAAACTAGAACGGTAAAAATCAGCATAACTTAAATCGGCATTAGCTAATAAGGCTCCGCTTAAATCCGCTCCTTTGAAACTAGCATGACTGCCATTAATTTCGCTTAAATCAGCATCGGTTAAATTGGCCCCGCGCAGATTAGCTTGATAGAGATTGGCCATACCTAAAGATATACCACTTAATTCCGCTGCTAGGAGATTTGCCCCAGTAAAATCCCTTAGGGGATCAAGTTCAGCTAATTGGGCCAGTTCGAGAAAATCATCACTAACAGAAGCATAAATTCCCTCGATTTGTGCTGGCAATTTCTCTAAATTTTCTGATGCTGCTGGTTTCGGTTTAACTAGAACAGTATCTAATTCTACCGGCGATGACCCCAAAGAAATACGACTCAAAAAAGCATCAAATTGATTTTCCATCAGGAAAAATGCTAACTTTCGCTCTAAAATACTATGTTTATTGGGACTTATATCGTGTTTCCATAATCCCGATGTTTCCGTGATACAGATATCGGCAGCTGTCACCGAAAATTGCACCGTGAGACGATAAGGTTCTTCCTCAACACTCACGGTTCCTAGGTTAATCCTTTCGATCGCTCCTGTAAATATTGACTGAGGACTTTTGAACGATAACCGCCATTGATGATTATTAATACGATTTATGTATAACTCTTGACTAGAAAGAGGATTTGGTGTTAGGTGACAATTAACTAAAACAAAATCTAATTTTCCTCCTTTCAGTCCCCATTTAATTTCCCCGCCGAGGAGAGATTGAATTTGAGCTTGTAGGTGTAAAGTTAAATATAAATCAAATTTTTGCGAGTCGGTGGCTACTGGTTTTAGGGTTAAAGATACACTATCGGGATAGCGATCGAAGGCAGCTAAAAGACGCATAATCCAAAAGAGAAAAGCCAAAATAAACAGTAAAAAAGTGGTGTTTCTCCGGCCCTAAAGCCGAGAACTCACCCCTATTTAAAACAATAGCCGATTTTCTCGATCCTCGCTGAACATTTCTTCGGCGATCGCTGAAGGATTGCCCCTGAAAATCAAGGTTAAATTAGTTGACTTTCTCTTTTTTGCCGATATTGTCGTCCGCATTAAAAAACATCGGTAAAAAGCGTTCCATAAACATTTGTGGATCACGATTCCAGGCTTTTTGCGCCGCTTCTACCCGGAATAATTGTAATTTCGGGTCGAGAAGGGATTGGGGTAAACGTTCCATCAGATATTGAGGACGTTCCCAAAGCGGCATAGTGGCGGCGATTTCCATTAAATGACCGACGCGGCGCAATTCTGCCCCCAGGGTGATATCCATACCCGATTCATAGGCGGCCTGTTCGATCGCTGAGTATTTGGCCTTCGCTTTTTCGACTTTTTGCCGATGTTCGGGGCTTTTTTGGGCAATTTTGGCTAACCAACGATTACCCCAACGCACATGACCCGCTTCTTCAGGAAAAATTTTGGCGATCGTTTCCCGAATTTTCAGATTTTCTGGGGTTTGTTCCCCTTCCTTGAGGGCATAGATATGGGCGGCAAAGTATTCGCATCCCCGTTTTTCCGTGACGTTAATTGCCGCTAGGGCCGCAATCAGTCTATCTTCCCTTTGTTCTTCGCCTTGGAATTGGTCTTGATCGAGAAGACGTTCAAATTCGTCGATATAGGACAACCCCGGCGGTTTCCCCACATCGGCCCCCAATTCGATCAATAAATCGGTTAACCAGTAGGCATGGCGGGCCTCATCGGCGACGTGGTGGGAAAGGTCCTGGATCAGTTCTTGCGGTTGTCCGTCTAGGGTTTCGATCAGTTCGGTCAGGTCTTTACAGCTACGTTGTTCGTTGTAGCGGTAACGGTTGAGGGTGACAAGATGAATTTCGCGATCGCTAATGACACGCTTCATGATGTCGCGAGCGCTCATCGTCTTCTTGAATTTACGAGGGTAAGCAACGGTCATGATTTTGTATCGTTTTGTTAACGGCTTTCCGTATTCTAACGGAGTTTTTCCCCAATCTGGCAAGGGAGCGGCAAGTGGCAAGCTTTTTTCAGTGATCAGTAAACGGTAATCAGTGACCAGTGAAAACTTACATCTGATAACTGATACTAAATCCGGTTATTAAAGAATGATTATTTATTCCCCCTTTTGCCTATTGCCTATTGCATGAGTGCCTGTCCTCATAAGTAGCCTATGCTCAACGGATTTAGTATGATAACTGATTCAAGTGGGAAACAAAATTAGGTGGTGAAAAAAAGATATTTGTCAGGAGAGTCACTATAAAAACATCAGTTTTAAAGATTTTTTTGGCAATTATTTTGATTAGGAAATATTTGACACTTCTAGGGGTGACAGAGCGACTAAAAGGCTCGCTGGATAAAGCGCATAGCCGTTAGACCTCTAGAAAAATCTTGGTGTTTTCCAGCAGCAATTCTCATTTTGAAATAAATGATGAATTAACCCCTATTGCGAACCTCAAAGTTTAGTACAAGAGAATTATCTCGTCAGCTATAGGGCGATCACCAAAAAGAAAAATTGACCCGATTTATTATCAAAATAAAAATTTATAATTGTTGTCCGTTAAGATAAAATTAATAGGTGGAACTCTATTAGTTAGTCAAATTTCCTCAAGATGGCAAAAAAGGCAGCGACCGTGTTGGGTTTCTCTTTCCCCTAGAATTGAGAGGTTTTCTTTAACCTGTTGATTCGCTCAACCCAACCTACGGACTTTATGAAAGGTGGCTAAATAAGTAATCATTATCTTTCTCATTTCAGGTTCGCATTAGATTATATTCTTCGCGGATTGATGAAGTTAGAGATTCCACTAAGATTAATTTTTCCTCAATTGACAGGGTTTTTCCTTGTTTAATTAATGTTTGTAAAGGCATCTTTTTCAAATCAAATTCAGGCACAAGTAGAGCCAATTCTTGTGTTTGTTGATTTTGTAAGTCAGTAATTAATTCTTGTAAAAATAGAGAATCATTACTTAAGTCTGAAATTTCATCTTCATAGTTTTCGAGAGCTTCTAGTTGTTGAATACGGTCACTATAATTTTTGAGAAGGGCTTCGAGAGCTTCGATAATAAATTGGATGTCTTTAAATGATAGAGTTTTCATAGTTTACCTCAACTTACACGATAAAAAAATTCACCAATTACCCTTAAGGCTTGTTGATAGGTTTCTCTTGATATGGGAAATAAGGGTTTCCATAACCAGTGATTACCTCGATCATTAATTAATTCTAGCTCACTGGGAATAGAAGTCCCCCGATCTAGTTTCCACCAGTTGTTTCCCATTCCCTGAACGGAAAAGGTCGAAATTCCGCCAGGTGTTTGTCCATCGGCAAGGGTTTCTTTTACCCATATTTGCCCATTATTTTCATAGATAGCAATATCTTTGTTAGGAAGAACATGATCCATTCTGGGAGATGTAGCATTACCTCTACGGTATAAATCAACAGGTGTTTTTATCATTTGTCACCTCCCTAATTCCCGTAAAAGTTGCATCACTTTTTCCTAAGCTGCCATATTATTCTGTTGGCGGAATAATATAGCTACTTGTTGTAGATTAATTTTTGCCTTTTCGGTTTGTTTTAATCCGGCATATAAAAGACCACGACTACGGACTACAGTAATCATAACAATTATCGTCGGTTGGGTTGACCCAAGGAAACCCAACAAAAAGCAATGGGAGGAGGGGAATAGCGAGCGCTCATTCAGACAGATTTAGGTGTTGGGTGTTGGGTTTCGTTCCGAGGTCCCAATCTACAAAACGATGCGCTCGCCCTGAAGTTCTTTCCCAATCATCGTCGTCTATTCCGTATTTCTCTCTTAAGTGCTTCTCATCCATAGCTTTCATGCTATCATACCTTTACCCTCCTGAACGGTTACGCTTTAGGAGTTAGTATATGCTAGGATCACTGTAAACTCAGTATAAATAAGAGTAAGTAAATAAACAGGAGGCTCTTCTGGTTTTGTTTCTGCGTGCAAACGAGGTCTATACTGACAGTTTCTTCCGCAAAATAGCCCTAAAAGTCCTGCCCGATAAGCATTTCACGATTCCATAAGCAAAAATTATCACACAAAGTCGAGAGGAGCCAACATATGAGTTTAAAACCTCAATCTCTAAGAACAAAAAAACGTTTTAGCATAAATGTATTACTAATCATCGTCATTCTTTCACTAAGTATTTTTTTGAGGTTTTTTGAATTATCCCAAAAACCCTATACAACAGACGATGTAAGAACTCTGCTTAGTTCTTCAGGATATACCTACCAAGAGCTTATCTCTCAATCTTTTAATGGACAAATTCTTACTGTTAAAGACCTAAACAAGTATCAAGACTTTGCCAGTGAGAAAACTAACAAAGATACTATTTACGCCCTAACTCAACAAGATGTTAGTCCGCCTCTTTACTTTATCCTATTTCGCTACTGGATGAAATTTTGGGGTAATTCAGTTCTAGTGACTCGCAGTTTCTCTGTGTTGATAGGTTTATTACTATTACCTGTAGTTTACTGGTTATCTTTAGAATTATTTTCATCAAGTCTAGTAGGTTGGATGACAGTTTGCTTAATTGCTGTTTCTCCTTTCCATATGATTAATTCTCAGGACATTCGTCCTTATAGTCTATTTTCGTTGGCAATTATATTATCTAGTTTGGCACTACTACGCAGCCTGAGAAGTAACAATAATTTTAACTGGTTAGGTTATGGATTAACTCTGGCATTAGGTATTTATTCACACGTTAATTTTATCTTTGTCTATTTTGCACAAACAGTTTATGTAATTGTCACTCAAAAATTTAAGTTTAATAAATCAATACTAAACCATATACTGGCTTCTACCATTTTATTTGTTTCCTTTCTTCCTTGGATTTTAGTTATTACTAGAGATTGGAGCGACATCAAATCTAGGATAGCTTGGTTGAATAACTTTGGCTCTTCGGGAATTGTTATGCAAATAATTAACTTAAAATAAAATTCGATGAGAGCGCCTACGCTCAAAAGTAGCTGAAATCCATACAGGGAAGGACTTAAGGCACAAACAGGTTAATACCAAAAGATAGACAATTGA
>NZ_JAPZRB010000078.1:0-13729 GCF_027531105.1 Microcystis sp. LE18-22.4A | reverse complement strand
GAGGGGGCCAATTACCTAATTTTCAGGGAAAAAGTCCAGGAATTTTCCCCCTGATCACTCCCATGCCCGGTACTTTTTGATTGACAAAAAGTCTAAAAGTCTTACCCAACAAGGTTTTTAGATTTATTCAGCAAACCCTAGTTAAATAATCCTTCTGGGACATTTTTAACTGCACCTAAAGTTTCAGAAATTTGATTATTCGAGGAGGAAGAAGAATTAGATCGATCATTGAAATTGGGAAAGGTTTTGTTGAGCAACCACCAAGCAATTCCTCCTAAAAGTGTCGATGTCACCATAACCGTCAACAGCAGCGGAAGAATTTCATTTTTCTGGGACATAAAATCAGGATCACGATTCGGACTACTTTAATGATAATCCCAGCTTTTTTTAATGACCCTAACTTTTACAATTCTTTCGGGTTGTGCCAAGGGTTAAGGATCAACCATAGAGACACGAACAACAGAAAGGAGAGGATAGATTCGATGAGTAATACTAAACCAGGTTATTAAAAACTGATTATTTATTCTCCCTTTTGCCTCTTGCCTCTTGCATGAGTGCCTGTCCTGATATGTAAGCCTATACTCAACGGATTTAGTATAAAACTTATCAGACAAAGGACAAGATAGCGATATAACCTGCTTGAGCATCTTCTCCTGTTGACTGGCTACAGACCTTCGAACAGCAAAAAAACTTGAACAACAAAAACTAGAACAGCAAGGGATGGAGGCAACCCCATCCCCAAACTAGACAATTATGCTATTCTTTTTTATACATCACCTCCACCACGGTATGTACGTTACCTCTGGGATGAAAATCCCCCTTAACTTTCATCTGCAAGGGTTCGCAAGCGGCCACCAAATCATCTAAAATTTGGTTAATTGCTTCTTCGTGGGAAATATAACGATCGCGATAACTATTAATATAAAGTTTAATCGCCTTTAATTCCATCACCTTTTGATCGGGAACGTAGCTAAGATAAATAGTGGCAAAATCGGGATAACCGGAAAAGGGACACTTACAGGTATATTCCGGCAGAGTGATCTGAATATCGTAATTTCTGCCAGGGCGTGGATTGGGGAAAGTAATTAATGTTCCTTCGGCAATTTCTCTTTCCCCGTACTTAACTTCAATTTTTTCGGAAGACTGAACCATGTTTTTTCCTAACTAGACAATGTTTCCTATCATAGCTGGAATATTCTCTCAAGAGGCGTTACCGAATCAACAGATGAATAGTAACTCCTGCATCCTATTGACAAATTAGCTTAGTCCAGGGTTGAAAGAATGCCGAGAAGACAATGCAGACTTAAAATCAGCCAAGTCGAATTTTCAGGTAAAAAATGCTCTATGATTAACTCTAAAGATACTGTAAAACTGGTTTCATGCTCTCCGAGATTAAAAACATAGCCGAGAGTCTCGCACCCCGATTAGTGGAGATTCGCCGCCACATTCACGCGAATCCAGAGTTAAGTGGGCAAGAATATCAAACGGCCGCCTATATTGCCGGGGTTTTGTCTTCCTGTGGTCTATCGGTGCAGGAAGCGGTGGGAAAAACGGGAGTTAAGGGAGAATTGGCGGGAAAAGGCAGTGATCGAAGGATTTTAGCCATCCGCGCCGATATGGATGCCCTACCGATCCAAGAAAGAACCGATTTAGACTTTGCTTCCCGCAAACCGGGGATTATGCACGCCTGCGGTCACGATGTTCATGCTACCGTCGGTTTAGGGGTGGCGATGGTGCTTTCCCGTCTCTCGGAACCTTTGGGGGGAAAAATACGCTTTCTCTTTCAACCAGCAGAGGAAATCGCCCAGGGGGCCAATTGGATGATCCGGGAGGGGGTGATGCGGGATGTCAGCGCCGTTTTGGGGCTGCACGTTTTCCCCTCGATTCCGGCCCGATCGATCGGAGTTCGTTACGGGGCCTTAACTGCAGCTGCCGACGATCTGGAGATTTTTATTCAAGGGGAATCCGGCCACGGGGCCCGGCCCCACGAGGCGATCGATGCTATCTGGATCGCTTCGCAAGTAATCACCACTTTACAACAGGCAATTAGTCGGACTCAAAACCCTTTGCGTCCCATTGTCCTCACCATCGGGCAGATTAGCGGTGGTCGCGCCCCCAACGTCATCGCCGATCAGGTACGCATGGCGGGAACCGTGCGATCGCTGCACCCAGAAACCCACGCCCATCTCCCGGAATGGATCGAGAGTTTGGTCACGAATGTCTGTAGCACATATAACGCTAAATGTCAAGTAAAATATCGCCGGGGCGTGCCATCGGTGCAAAATGACCAATTTTTAACCCGGTTAGTCGAAGAAGCTGGTTTAGAAGCTTGGGGAAGGGATCGGGTTTTAATTCTCTCGGAACCCTCCATGGGGGCCGAGGATTTTTCCCTTTATTTGCAACAGGCCCCGGGGACAATGTTCCGTCTGGGAGTGGGTTCTCCTCACCTCCTCAATCCCCCCCTTCACCATCCGGAATTTTTAGTGGATGAGTCGGCAATTCTGACGGGAGTGATTACTTTAGCCTACGCGGCCTATAAATATTGGCAACGGCAAGATTAAACCGGTTTTTCAAGATAATTTTATGGAAATTTGGGAAGATTTAGCTATTATAGCTTGGACGGAATTGCTGCTGGATAATTATGAACGGTTAATCGGGCGATCGCTTTTACCCCGGATCGGTACTGGCAAAGAACAGAGTAAAATGCTCTTTTATGCCCCTTTTGTGCTGGTTTCCCACGGTACACAAACTAATCCGATCTTCAATTATGGTAATCGCGGTGCCCTCGATCTCTGGGGTTTAACTTGGCCAGAATTATTAACAACTCCTTCGCGAGCGACGGTAGAGGGGGAGGAAATCGCCAAAGAACGCCAAAAAATGCTAGATTTAGTCAAAAAACAGGGCTATATCAACGATTATCACGGGGTAAGGATCACGAAAAATGGTCAACTATTTCGCATTGAAAAAGCGATCGTTTGGAATATCATCGATCGTGATGGCATTTACTGCGGACAGGCTGCCACTTTTGCTGATTGGATTTTTCTCTGATTTAAGCTGTACTGCCTTTAAACTCCGTCCCCACTTCCCCACTTCCCCACTTCCCTCTCCCCGCTTCCCTCTCCCCACACCCCACACCCCACACCCCACACCCCACACCCCCACTGTATCACCCCAATATGACCAACTCAGACCGAATTATTGTTCCTCTCGATGTGCCGGATTTAGAATCAGCGATCGCACTGCTTGATCTGTTGCCGGAAGTCAATTTTTGGAAAGTGGGACTAGAATTATTTGTCAGTAGCGGTGCAGAAATTCTAGGGATTCTGCAAGAAAGACAAAAAAAGAGCTTTCTCGATCTAAAATTTCATGATATTCCCAATACGGTCGCCGGGGCCTGTCGTTCCGCCAGTCGCTATCAAGTGGATTTACTCACCCTGCACGCTACGGCCGGACGGCAAGCACTGACGGCGGCTAAGGGGGCAATCTCTGACCTGCTATCGCCGCCAAAACTTCTCGCTATCACCGTTTTAACCAGCCTTAACGCCCGCGAATTAGCCCTCGACCTCAAAATTCCCCTAGAACTATCGGAATATGCCTTAAATCTGGCATTATTGGCCAAGGAATCGGGAATTGATGGCGCGGTTTGTTCTCCCCAAGAAGTGGCGCAATTGCGGCGCGTCTGTGGAGAGGATTTTCTCTTAGTTTGCCCCGGAGTTCGTCCCTCCTGGTCAAGCAAAGGGGATCAAAGTCGGGTGATGACTCCAACCCAAGCGCTTAAAGCTGGGGCTGATTATCTAGTAATTGGACGACCGATCACCGGTGCCGAGGAGCCAAAGGTAGCATGGGCAAAAATTTGTCAAGAATTAGCCGATATTTAGCTGTATTACTGGTTATTTTCGGGATTAACTTGCCAGCAGTTAGTCGTCCTCTTTCTAGCTGTCCGGAGGATTTAAATCTTTTAGTCGATCGCCTCTTGTCAGATTTACCCAGTTATGCTAATCGAGTTATTACCCGCTCCCAAATCGACCAAAAATTATCTACACCGGTTTTTGTGATTATTGCCGGTCGTCCTGAATTTGCACCCCTACCTTTAACTGCCAGTCAATATTCTGGTCAAATTGCCGATGACACTCAACAGGTTTTTTTTACGACTTTAGAGCGTCAGTATGGCAAAAATCGCTCTGTCACTCTCCAGAATTATCACTGGTTATTTTTAACTAAAACTGGGGAAGGATGGCGATTAGTGACGGTTTACAGTCAATTAGCTGCCCTTGAACCCGCTCAAGTCCCCTTACCTCCCCTAGAAACCAGCCAAGGCACCATCGGCCAAGCGGTGCGTCTCTGGCTGCGGGACTGCGAAGCGGCTGCATTGCGCTAAATTCGCTCGGCCAAAACAAAGCGATCGAAACCTGCTAGGTCGTTAATAATCTGAATTTGTCGATAATTGCCCTGATTTTCCAGCATTTGCGCTACTTTTTCCCCTTGACCGGCTCTCATTTCCACTAGCCAAAGGCCTCCCGATCGCAGATAATCGGGAGCAGTGGCCACTAGATAGCGCAGCGCGGTCAATCCGTCTTCACCTCCATCGAGGGCCAAACGGGGTTCATGTTCCCGCACTTCAATTTGTAAGTCAAGGATTTCTGCACTGGGAATATAGGGAGGATTGGACAGCATACCGCTAATCTGTCCTTGCCACTTCTCTAGGGGTGTCCACCAAGAACCCTGTTTTAAGATAATTCTGTCGGCAAAACCCGTATTGATGATATTTTCTTTGGCGATCGCTAAAGCCGTTTGACTGTAATCAATAGCATATATCTCTGCTTTTGTCAAGATACTGGCTAAACCAATAGCGATCGCACCGCTACCGGTTCCCAGATCTACCCAGATTCCCCCGTCGTCTCCTCTGACGGTTTCGCCAACAATATCGATTAATAACTCGGTTTCGGGACGAGGAATTAAGACTTCTGGGGAGACTTTGAGGGTAAAATTACGCCAGACCACCGATTCGAGCAAATACTGTAAGGGAACCCTTGCTTGCAGGCGTTTTTGCCAGCGTTTAGTAATTTCCGACCAAGAATAACTCAAGGGGATTTTTTCTCGTTCGCGAAAGGATTGTAAGCGCAGGGAAAGAGTATCTAAATCTGTCACTGCTTGCAGAAAGATATCCACTTCTTTCGGAGATAGTTGCGCTTGCTCTAAATCGGCGATCGCCTGTTGGCGCCATTGACTTAATTCTTGACCGGAAATACTAGCAGACACAAGACTTAACGATTGGGGGCGGGGGGATTATTGGTATTATTATTAGGGCTTTGCTGGCGGTTGTTTGGGAGCATTTTGGTTGCTATTTGCCCGAATAAAATCAATCGTTTCTTGGCTAGGATAGAGGAGAATTTTAGTTAAAGCTTCATCGTTGCTTTGTTGTAGGGTGGCGATGACATTTTCTAAGGGAATAACATCAATTTTCACCGTGGCCGCTTCTGCGGGATTAGCTTTTTTATATTGTTCTACCATTTGCAAAGCGGCGGCCTTTTCAAAGAAGAAAGGAATAAAATCCTGATTATTGCGACTGATCACCAGAAAATTACTCTCTTTTCCTGCTTTCGGCACAAACAAAGGTACACCACCTTGATATTGTTGACCTCTTTCACTGAGCAGTTTTTTCGCCGATTCTACTTCCGACTCTTTGGGAACAAAATCGATAATTAGACGATTTTGATCGGTTTGACTGGTTTGCATTTTATAGACCTGTGCCAAAGAAACAGGCTGAACTTTAACTTTGCTGGCCACTTCAGGATTCTCTTTTTTCAGTCGTTCAAAAAAGTTTTGTGCGTCCTGCCGACTGATAAAAACTCCCGTGAATTTCTGTTCTTTTTCTCCCACGGCAATTAGGGGAACTCCTTGATCATCGGCAATAGCGAAGACAGGTACAGACTGCAAGGTTTTGACGATTTGTTCTTCCGGTAAAGCGAGTGCTTTAGAATAGCTGCCCAGCAGCGAAGTCAACATTGTCGTTCCTACTAAACCAAGAGTTGCTGTCCAACGAATGAGAGATTTCATCAAAATAATTACCTCGTTATTACTATTAACCAATATTTGCCGTTAATCTGAACTATATAGTCTATTTGACTCCTGCGATCAGGAGTTTTTTGATGAATAACAAGCCCCGAAAGTTCCCTTTATTGGCTTGCTTCTGAACCATCATAGCTAAAAAGCTCCATATTTGGTGAGATGTGGTCGCAGCGGCGGCCAGGAAATAGGGGCAATTTACGGACTGATCTGGGGAATAATAGGGATTAATTGGATTTTTTAAGCTATATTTTCAAAAAAATCGCTTTAGCTACGGTTTAAGCTTGCTTTTGCCTTAATAAGCACCAACTTGAGATCAAAAGGCCTCCTCTTGTCTGAATCAGTTAGTCAACTGGCTACCCCTTGATCTTGGCACTGCTAATGACTTTCCGAGAAATCGCGCGGATGGGCGATCGCTAACCGCAGCCATTGATAGGAAACTAGATTTAAAATCAGTCCGATGATCAATAAAATTGCCATGAGAGCGATTTGATACCAGGCGATCGGTCTGACCAGAAGATCGGCGATCAGATGGGCTAAATTCAAGACAGAATAGAGAATTGTCAGCCAGAAATGGGACTTTCTCAAGGAGCGACTTTCGCTAAAATTGACCCCGATAATCGCTAACATTGGCAGCAAAAAAAAGAGCAACATTCCCCAGAAAATCGGATCGAGATTGCTGGTTTGATGACTCTCGACGATCGATTGACCATGGAAAAGCGGCATTAAACCCAGTTGGGTGTGAAATAGAGTTCCCAAGAGGAATGTTGTCCAGAGAGCGGCAATTTTTTCGGGATATTTCGCTGTTTTCACGGTAATTATCCTCTTAATCGGTTAGTATAAAAGGTCGGGCTAGGTGAGAAAGTATTCTTCAATTTTTCCTAGTCACTTATCTATACATTCTAAAAAAAGTTTCTGTATTTAAAATTACTTTTTACAAAAAAACACAAAATAGTTTTTACTGCTGATCAGCCGTGGAGAAAGGCCGCTGCTATAGTGGTAAATTTAGCTAATTCTCAATCTAAAAATGTTTATGACCACAACCACTTGCGAGAGTAACTCAATCTATCCCGTGCGTTGGCAAGATAATAAAGTCTGGCTGATCGATCAAACCCGTTTACCCATGGAGTATGGGGAAGTTGAGATCACCAGCAGTGAAGCCATGGCCCGGGCGATCGAAACGATGATTGTCCGCGGCGCTCCGGCGATCGGGGTGGCGGCTGCATACGGTATGGTTTTAGGAGCGCAGGAAATTACCACCGACCAGACAGAGGAATTTCTGGCTGATTTAACTAGAATAGCCGATCGATTAGCCCAAACCCGGCCGACGGCGGTGAATTTATTCTGGGCGATCGAGCGAATGTTAAAAGTGGCCAGGGAAAGTGGCCCAGAAGTGGCAGTAATTACCAAAAATCTCCTTGAAACTGCCCAAAATATCCAAAAAGAAGACGTGGAAACCTGTCGGGCGATCGGTCACCATGGTTTATTGGCGCTGCCAGAGCAACCGGAAAAACTGACAATTTTAACCCACTGTAATACTGGTTCCCTAGCCACGGCCGGTTATGGTACTGCTTTAGGGGTAATTCGTTCCGCTTGGACAGCAGGGAGATTAATACAAGTGTATGCAGACGAAACCCGGCCGCGGCTGCAAGGGGCAAAATTAACCGCCTGGGAATGTCTGCGGGAGGGAATTCCCGTCACCGTGATCACCGATAGCATGGCGGCCCACTGTATGCAGCAAAAACTGATCGATGCGGTGATCGTTGGGGCCGATCGCATTGCGGCCAATGGGGACACGGCTAACAAAATCGGCACCTATTCCCTTGCGGTGGTGGCAAAAGCTCATAATCTGCCTTTTTATGTGGCCGCGCCGCTATCGACGGTGGATTTTTCCCTTAAGGATGGTACGGGGATACCGATCGAACAGCGCGATCGTGCCGAAATTTATCAGGTGGGGACAACTACCCTTTGCCCTAGAGATGTTAACTTTTATAACCCCGCTTTCGATGTTACTCCCGCCGCTTTAATCACCGCTATCATCACGGAAAAAGGAGCGGTAACACCGGCTGAATTAATTTTTTTACCTAAAATGTCGGATGAATGCCCCCGCTAGATTTTTCGACAAGATACTCACTAAAATTAGAACGTAGGTTGGGTTGAAGCATGAAACCCAACGCCGGCTCATGTTACGCTACCGCTAACCCATCCTACAAATAATTTTGCCTCCTTGCTTAATAATCCTAATGAGTCTCCAAATGTATCCTTTTTTGAACGAAAATGCCTAAGTCCCAATGAGTCTCCAAATGTATCCTTTTTTGAACGAAAATGCCTAAGTCCCAATAGGCTAAAAAATTAATTAAACCAGAGCTTGGTTCTATTCTATGAAAATCCAAGCAGCTCAAAGATGTATTCTTCTTAAAATTATCTTGGCTCTTCTCGACTTTGTGTAATAATTTTTGCCGATGAAATTCTGAAATGTTTACTGGGAAAGACTTTTAGGGCTATTTTGGTGAATAAATCAACTATCAGTATAGGCCTCGTTTCCACACAGAAACCAGAAAAGCCAAATCCTTGCATAATCGAGATTTGTATGATATTATAAAGAAATAATTAAAGCAGAAAATTCTGGGTGATTTGGGTAGATTTGAGTATATTTTAGGGGAGGCTAAGTATATTTGCCATCTCTGCTTTTAGTAAGTATCAATAAAATCAACCGGAAAAAGGGGATTGCCGAATGAAGAATAAGAAAGCGGAATTCAGAGAAGGAGGAAGGGAGTGAAGTCAATGTTAAGGAGCGGCTCTAATAATCGAAAAGCCAAAATTATCAAATCATCACTTACTTCGGCGAAACTGGTCAAAAAATATGGATAAAGTCCGGGTTATCGTTGTAGAAGATCACGATTTAACCCGCATGGGCTTAGTGGTGGCTCTCCAGCATCGGGAAGGTATCCAAGTGGTAGGGGAAGCGATCAGTGGATTACAGGGACTGAAACTGCTAGAGGAGACTAAACCCGATGTGGCGATCATCGATATAGGTTTACCCATGATCGATGGGATCGAGTTAGTGCGACGGTTCCAACAAAATCGGGGCGAAGACCCCCTGGCCACGAAAATCCTCATGCTAACCATGCACAAAACCCAAGAACAGGTTTTAGCGGCTTTTAGTGCTGGGGCTGATTCCTACTGTATGAAGGATATTAGCATTGATAAGTTAATCGAGGCGATTTATTCCACCCACGAAGGCAATCATTGGCTTGACCCTGCGATCGCCAATATTGTTCTGCAACAAGTGCGCCAAAATGTTCCCGTCGGTGCGGCTGCCGGGACCAAAACAGTGATAATTCAAGGCGTTGACCGAGAATATCACCAATTGCTGGAAAATGCCCCCCTAACGGCACGAGAGCGAGAAATTCTCGATCTGATTGTCGCGGGTTGTAGTAATGCCGAGATTGCCAAGCGACTCTATATCACCATCGGCACGGTGAAAACCCATGTCCGCAATGTCTTAAATAAACTCTCTGTGGATGATCGGACTCAAGCGGCAGTGCTGGCCCTGCGATCGGGATTAGTGGATTAAAAAAACCGGCATCCTACCTGGGTAGGATGCCGGCTCGGTCAAAACTAGAAACTAGACTTGGGCTGCCACTTTTGATTCGGCCGCCATTAGTTTTTCGTAGGTTTCACGCATTTTGAGACCGACTAACACTTGGAATAAACCCGTACCATTGGTAGAACCGGGATAATCCTTGTGTTTGAGCAGTAATTCCGTCATTTCACCGTAGTATTTAGTGCCGGTTTTGCTCAAATGGCTTTCGATGTAGATCATTTCTTCGAGGTTATCGAATTGACCATCTAGTTCCAGAATCGACACTTCATTCCCCAAGAAGCCATCTGGACCATAGTAGAGTTTAATGCCGGGATAAGCGCAGGTCAATTTACGACCGCAGGGCCGCCAATCGATGGTGGAACCTTCATCAAACAGATAAGCGGGTTCAAAGTTTTCCACCCCTTCTTTCTGGATTAAACGGACCCGTAGTAACTTACTTTCGTGATCTTCAAGTAATTGGGTGGGCAGCACTTGAATCACCACGTCAGCGTACTGTCTTTGGGGATCGATATAGGCACTGAAATCCGGTTTTCTAGAATTAATAGCCGCCATCACATCATCATAGGTGTGACCGCGCTCGGCCATATCCCGTTGAATTTTCCAGTTAACTTTGACTTCATCGCTAATATCGAGATAAACGCTGAAATCTAATAGGGCCCGGACTCGTTCATCATATAAGGGGTGCAGTCCCTCGATCACGATTACCTTATTCGGTTCGATGATTTCGGGGGGATCGATCATCCCCGTTTCATGATTATAAATAGGTTTATTAATGGCTTGACCTTCCTTGAGAGCTTTAATCTGCTCGTACATCAGGTCAAAGTTATTCGCTTTCGGATTGAGTGCGGTGACACCCACCTCTTTTCTCTGTTTGCGATCGAGACAATGGTAGTCATCTAAACAGATCACTGTCATAAACTCGGCCCCGAATAAATCCGTCAAACGACGTAAAAAAGTAGACTTCCCACAACCGGAGTCCCCAGCTACACCGATTAGAACCACGCGCTCTGGCTTATTGGCCATAGTTTCCCTCTAAATACACGACTAATTGTTAACCCATAGTAGTAATTAAACCAGACTCTGGATCCAGCAGTACCCCGCCGCCACAAATTGCTGCTGCTGACAGGTTCGGCAAGAGCCTCACGCTAGAATGAGTAGGTATTTGATACTAGATATTCTGTTCAGATCATACCGGAATCAGTGACCAAAATCAGTTATCAGTAATCAGTTATCAGTAAACAGTGATCAGTGAAAGGACAGCACTGTTAAGTAGTCGTGCAAAATTAATTTCCTAGTGAAGATAGGCAAGGGGCAAGAGGCAAGAGGTGGTTAGATATGTGTAATTAATTTTGCTTAGGTACTTAATGCTATTTAGGGCTTGCTGAATAAATCTAAAAACCTTTTTGGATAAGGCTTTTAGACTTTTTTGACCTCAAAAAGTGCCGACCATTGGAGTGATTGGGGGGAAAATTCAGGTAATTTTTCCCTGAAAATTAGGTAATTGACCACCTGAAAATGGGTAAAACCCCACACCCCACCTGTACCGATGTCGGGGGGGTTGGGGGGGCCACACCCTGCCCCTAGGAAAAGCTTTTTGCCGCAAACCCTATTTACTCCTCCTTACTAAAAACCCAGAGCTGATAACTGGTAACTGATCACTGATCACTGATTACTGACAGGCTGCGGTGGGTGTGGAGAAATTTAGTCATTTCCTCCACTGCTAGAGGGCCACTGATGCGATTGCCTTGCATTCTCTCGCAACCTAATTCTTGCAGGATTTCTAATTGTTGTTGGGTTTCTACTCCCTTGGCGATCACTATTAAGTTAAAACTTTTCGCTATCGCCAGCAATGACGAGATAAAACGGGTATCTTGGGGATTATTACTCAGGTTTTTCGTTAAAGATTGCTCTATTTTCAGTTTTTTCACGGAAAATTGACCGAGATAGGCGATCGACGCGTAACCGCTGCCAAAATCATCAAGGGTGATACTAATACCCAATTCCTGCAAATCCCCAAGAATTCGACCGGTTTCGCGGCTATTTTCTAGTAAACTTGTCTCGGTTATTTCCATCTCCAGAAAGAAAGGCCCGATTTTGCTTTCAGTCAAGACTTCTTTGAGGATGGTGAGCAACTGCGGATCCCGCAATTGGTGCGGGGACAGATTGATCGAGATGGGAGTGTATAATAATCCTCGCTGCTGCCATATTTGTGCTTGTTGACAGGCATTTTTCAGCACCCAACGATTAAGCTCAAGGATTAACTCGCTTTCTTGGATTAAGGGTAAGAAACGATTAGGAGCGATTAATCCGAATTGAGGGTGTAACCAGCGCAATAATACCTCTAACCCTTCCACTTGCCACTGAGTCATATTAACTTGCGGTTGATAGTAAAGAGCTAATTCATTATTTCTGATTGCCTGATAGAGAAAATATTCAACTTTAGAACTACGAGTATTTTTAGGGTGAACATTAACTGACTCTATCTTGGAGTTATTATTGATATTATTCTTGACCGCTACTAAATTTTCCTCCAGTTTCTGTAAAATTATTTTTCTGTCTGTGCCGACGGGGGGACAGATAACTGAACCTAAATTGAATCGCACGGCTAGGGAGTGATTTTCGATTTCGTAATTATTTTCTAGGGTTTCAATAATTCTTTGACTAACTTTTTCCAGATCATTAGCCTTATTAATTTGTGGCAGCAGGATAATAAATTCGTCCCCTCCCCAACGAGCGACTATATCCCCCGATCTCAAATTTTTTCTTAACCGTTCACTGACGATTTTTAATAGGTTATCTCCCAGTCGATAACCTAGTCGATTGTTGACATTTCTTAGCCGCTCTACATCCACTAATAACAGACCGAGCATTTGATTACTTTTCTGGGCATTATTAATAGCATTTGACAGATATTCATTAAAGATAGAACGGTTAGGCAAATTCGTGAGAATATCTAGGAAAGATTCCTCTTGAGTCCTGTTATCAAAACTAATGGTCTGGGATGGGGAATGATGGAGAATTAGGGTACTTTTTGTGTGGAGGTCATCCCGGCTATAATTTGCTTCATTTTCCGTCAGATCCACTCGTAGCTGTCCTGAACTTTTAACCGGTGCTTGCTCTATTTTTTCTTGACTGGCTATTAAATGAAAACTGGCGTTTATATCACAGCCAAAGTTAATTAAATCACCATCTTTTAATTCATGAACCAAGCATTTAGACCCATTGACATAAATACCATTATGACTTTTATTTCCCTCTAAATCACCATCAAGAATCCAATAGGAAAAATTTTGGCGATCAATACTCTTTTTAATTAAAGTCGCATGATAGCGAGACGCGTATTTGGAGCGAAGAACAATTTGATTATCGGACTTACGGCCGAGAGAATATTTCATGTCTTCTAGGGTAATTGTTCTTCTCCCTTGAGGATCTTCCACAATGAGGAGATAACGGGAATTGGATGAACCATTAATCATTTTTTCGGTACCTCGACAAAATATAAGTTAATATGCTCCCTCAAAAAGTCATGGCTTATTCGTCTTTGACTTAATTTATTTTCTCAATAAAGTGTTGGGTGTGATTCGGAACAGTTACTTAACAAGAATTGAGTCACATCTTCTGGTTTCAAGGCCTGAGTCAACCAAAATCCTTGTACTTCTTCAAATGCTGTACTAGGCCGATTATAGTCGATAACATGGCTAAATGCTCGGTTTTTGATGGTAAAGATGGGATAAAGGTTCGCTCTTCAAGCTGTCGAGGGGATATTTATCAATATAACTTAAGAAGGAATAGCCAGCATCAAAATTATCTAAAACTAACTGTACCCCTAATTCCTTGGCTTAAAGCTGACCCCGCTTCTAGGGGGTCTTAACGAGTAATTTAGATAGGGCTTGCTGAATAAATCTAAAAACCTTGTTGGGTAAGACTTTTAGACTTTTTGTCAATCAAAAAGTACCAGTTGTGGGAGAGATAGGGGGAAAATTCAGGGACTTTTTCTCTGAAAATTAGGTAATTGACCAGATGAGAATCGGTAAAACCCTACACCCCACACCCCAC
>NZ_JAPZRB010000265.1:0-6507 GCF_027531105.1 Microcystis sp. LE18-22.4A | reverse complement strand
TGAGAATGACCGGGGGAACTCTGAAATTTTCGGCTTAGTTGCCGGCAGCTTGCCGCCAACTCACTCCTCTAGATAAGTATTTTGACTCACGCCCCTTCCTCTTTTGAGACGTTGTGACACTTAGGGTGCGGAATGTGGGTTAGAATATCGATTTGATCCCACAAAAGCCGCAATTTTCTCCACGGCAGCCTCTAGAATATCGGGATCGTGAACTAAGGCAAAACGCACATAACCCTCGCCACCCTTACCAAAACCGGAACCGGGGGAAACAGCGACACCGGTTTGGGCCACCAATTGCCGACAAAAATCGACGGAATTACCCGGCCAACTGGGGGGAATTTTCGCCCAAACGTACATAGTAGCGGCCGGGGTGGCAACTGGCCAACCGATGCGATTTAGGGCATTAATAAACACATCCCGGCGTTTTTGGAAGATAGCGACGGTTTCCTTGACTGAATCTTGATTACCGGTTAAAGCAGCGATCGCACCGTTGAGTATGCCCAAATACTGATTAAAATCAACCATAGCTTTAATCTGTCGCAAAGCCATAATTAACTGCGGGTTGCCAATGGCGAAACCGATGCGAAAACCACCCATATTATAGGACTTGGAAAAGGTAAAAAACTCGATCGAATTAGTTTTATCTCGATCGGCCTGTAAAATTGACGGGGGGGGCGATGTTCCCGCAAAAAAGATGTCTAGATAGGGAAAATCGTGGATTAAAACTAAATTATGCTGACGGCAAAAATCAACCGCTTTTTGGAAAAATGCCAAAGGTGCGATCGCTGTGGTGGGATTATGGGGATAACTCAAGACCATCAGCTTCGATTGTGCCAGCACTAGGTCAGGAATGTCCTCTAAAACCGGCAGAAAGTCATTTTTTGCCAAAATTGGCATTCCGTAGATTTGACCGCCGGCAAGGGCAACACCGCCCAAATGGGAGGGATAACCCGGATCGAGCAGCAGGGCAAAATCCCCGGGGTTGAGAAGGGCCAAAGGTAGATGGGCCGTGCCTTCCTGAGAACCAATTAGGGGTAAAACCTCCGTTTCCGGATCGACGGGGACACCAAAGCGATCGCTATACCAGTTAGCGGCAGTTATTCGGAAGTCTCGCGTACCATTATGGAGTAAATAGCCGTGGGTGTGAGGATCGTGGAGAGATCGCTCTATAGCATCGATAACATGGGGAGCAGCACCAAGATCGGAGGAACCGAGCGAAAGATCGATAATGGTATTACCCGCTTCTCTACTGGCAGCCTTTGCCCGATCCATATCGGCAAAAACGTTGGATTGGAGTGCCTGTAAGCGGTGTGCTAGGGTTAAGTTATTCATAACCACAGATACCTAATTAGCTGACATAGGTATCGATAAAAGATTGTAATTGTTGTTTGCCGATCGCCCCTTCATGAGTGGCAATAATTTCGTTATCTTTAAAGATGCGTAAAGCAGGAACACCTTTCACATCACATTTAGCCACCGAGTTGGGGTTAGGGTCTATTTCTAGTTTAACTACTTTTAGCCGTTCGCCGTAGGTTTTGGCCACCCAATCGATCGAGGGGGATACCAAACGACACGGACCGCACCAACTCGCCCAAAAATAGACTAAAACGGGTTTTTCGACCTCAAAAACCTCTTGGTCAAACTTCTGATCGCTAATGACAGTTACGCTACTCACAGTATTTATTTCCTCACCATCGCTACTGATCATCATAGAGGTTCTGGGTAATTTTCGGCAATTATCCACTTCTACGCTTCCTTAAACATTAGGATCAAAGACATCCCGTAAACCATCACCGATAAAATTAATACTTAACACCGTGATCACGATAGCTAGAGCGGGAAAAATGACCAAGTGGGGGGCAGTTGTCAAGTAATCTTTAGCTTTAAATAACATTTGTCCCCAAGTCGGCACATCGGGGGGGAAACCCAAACCCAAAAAACTCAGGGTTGACTCGGTAATAATCGCATTACCCACGGCTAAAGTGGCCGCCACGATAATCATTCCCAAAACGTTAGGTAATAAATGCACCCAGATTAAACGGAAAGGAGTGGCCCCCAAAGCAATCGCAGCCGAAATAAACTCCATCTCGCGTAATTTTAAGAAATTTCCCCGCACCAATCGCGCCACCGACATCCAATTTAAACCCCCGATTACTAAAACCACGAGGATAAAAATACCCGTTTCCGGTCCGGCGATTTTTTTGATGCTATCGCGAAATAGATAGACAATCAGCAAAAGTAGGGGCAATTGGGGCAAAGATAGGAATAAATCCGTTAATCGCATCAACAAACCATCGATCGCGCCCCCGTAAAACCCGGAAATAGCCCCGATCGCCGTTCCCAGAATAATCGCCACCATCATAGCAGCAATCCCCACCGCTAGGGAAATTCGACCCCCCACCAAAATCCTTGCCAATTGATCCTGGCCCAGATCATTAGTGCCGAAAAGATGTTTTAAACTAGGGGGAGCAGTGGTTTGACTAAAATCAATGGTATCGATGGGGACCCGATAAAAAATCGGACCGAATAGGACGGCAAGAATAATTATAATTAATGCGATCGCTCCTATTACTGCCAAGGGATCTCGGTAAAAACGTCGCCAAGTATCGATAATTGCAGAAGACAGGGGAGACATAATCAAGAAAATCACAGATGATTAAAATTTACACGGAAATCGAACGGGGGCAAAATTGGTTACAGCGCCATCAAAAATCTTCTCCGATATTTGCCCTAGTTTTAGGTTTTACCGAGACGGGATTAATCCCCGGAATCTCCACCGCCGGTGCTACCCCGGAAGATAGAAAATATACAGCGATCGCCGATGCCGAATTTATCGTTAAAGGAGTTTCACCCCATCCCCGTTATCCCTTACCCCCCCTAACGGTGGGAGCCTCCCCCGCCTATATTACCCGCGCCGTGGTGGAAAAATTAGCCATTCCCGTCCTCGTTTTTAACGCCGGTTTACCCTTGCCCCCGGCCGTCGATTATATCGAACTGGGGGGACAACCGGCCCGTTGTCTCTCCACCGGCCGCGCCCTAGACCTGACCATAGTAAAACACCTGTTCGCCCAAGGATTAACTTGGGGAGAAAAATTAGCCCGCCAGTCTAGTTATCTAATTATCGGCGAGTGCGTGGTCGGCGGCACCACCACCGCCCTCGCCATCCTCACCGGATTGGGTTATCGAGCCAACGGCAAAGTTAACAGCAGCCATCCCCAGTGCAATCATGCTCAGAAACAGGCAATAGTTGAGCAGGGATTAGCCCGAAAAGAAATTTTTGATCCTTTTGAGGTAATCACCGCCCTAGGCGATCCTCAGCAGATTTTCGTCGCTGGCATGGCCATCGCCGCCAGTGGGCAGGGTGGGGTACTCCTCGCCGGAGGAACCCAAATGTTAGCCGTTTCTGCCCTAATTCAAGCTCTAGTGGCTAAATATGCCTATCCGGTTAATTGGGAAAATATCATCGTCGGCACAACTCGCTGGGTAGCGGAAGATAAAACGGGGGATACGGTGGGATTAGCCCGCATGATCGGAAAATTGCCTTTATTAGCCACACAATTAGACTTTTCTGCCTCTAAATACCCGGTTTTGCAAGCTTATCAACAGGGTTTTGTCAAAGAGGGAGTGGGTGCGGGGGGATGTGCGATCGCCGCTTGTTTGTACCGGAATTGGACTAATCAAGATTTGGTCAAAGCGATCGAAAATTTAATCGGGTTTCAACTAAACTGTTGACTATCTAGGGTTTGCGGCAACAAGTTTTTCCTGGGGGCAGGGTGTAGGGTGTGGGGTGTGGGGTGTAGGGTTTTGCCGATTTTCAGGTGGTCAATTACCTAATTTTCAGGGAAAAAGTCCCTGAATTTTCCCCCTGATCACTCCCATGCCGGCCACTTTTGGATTTCAAAAAGGTCTAAAAGTCTTATCCAACAAGGTTTTTAGATTTATTCAGCCAACCCTAAATACGCGGGCAGCTATGAGAGAAAATAGTGACAAGCAGATTTCTAGTCAATAATTAGGGCTATTTTCCCCGTCACCGAACCAGTTTCTAGCAATTGATGGGCGCTGATAGCTGCCGCTAAAGGGAAGGTTTGGGAGAGATGAATAGTTAACTTTTTCTCATCAATTAAACGCGCCCCTTGTCTGAGAATTTCTGTTTGATATTTTTGCGCTTCTGGCAGTCCCATCAAAGCCGGGGTTAACATTAATTCTAAACTAATCCGCAAATTGCGATCGCGCGCTTCCTTCCAGCTGCCCGTAGGTTCCAAAATCGTCACCATATCGCCGTACACTCGCACCGCTCGGCAAGTTTGGCCAAAAGTTTCCCCTCCCACCGTATCAAAAGCGATATCTACTCCTTTCCCTGCGGTTTGTTGAAGTATCGCCGAGACAAAATCGGTTTGTTTGTATAAAATCGGGTAATCTGCCCCTAATTGCCGCACTAAACGCTCTTTATCGCTATTTCCCACCGTCGTATAAACTTTAGCCCCCTTCAGTTTCGCCAATTGAATCGCGACATGACCAACACCCCCGGCCCCGCCATGGATAAGTACGCTTTGTCCCGACTGAAGACGGGCGCGATCATAGAGTGCTTCCCAAGCGGTGATTAAAACTAAAGGTACAGCGGCCGCCTCGGCAAAAGAAAGAGATTTCGGCTTGTGGGCCAGATAATCCGCCTCGATCAGGGCATATTCAGCATAATTTCCCGTGCCGGCCTTGCCCAGTCCGCCGTTACAAAAATACACTTCATCCCCGGGGCGAAAATCCTGCACCGCCGCCCCAACGGCCTCGACAATTCCCGCCCCGTCACAGCCCAAAATGGCCGGCATTTGCTCGGGGTAAAAAGTGCCGCGTTTACGAATTTTTGTATCAATAGGGTTGACACCAGCGGCTTTTAATGCTACTAAAACCTGATGCGGTTGACTAATTTTCGGGGTGGGGACTTCCTGAAGCTGTAGGACATCCACGGCGGTCATGAGGATAGCTTTCATTCTGTCTATTCGGGATTAACCCACATTAATGTCTGACCGAATTCTACCGGTTCACCGTTAGCGACGGCGATTTCGACGATTTGCCCGGCCACCTCCGCTTCGATTTCATTCATCAACTTCATCGCTTCGATGATACAGACCGTTTGTCCGACACGGATCCGATCGTTTTTTTCCACGAAAGAGGGTTCATCGGGAGCAGCAGCGCGATAAAAAGTGCCGACCATGGGAGAGGTAATCGCCAGCCATTTTTTATCCATAGCGGCGGCTACGGGTTCGGGAGTGGGGGTTTCTGGGGCCGGGGTGGGACCTGCGGCTACCACTGGAGGGGCGACTGGGGCCGTCACCACCGGCAAGGGAGCGGCGAGAGGCCCAAGGGCAGTATTAACGGTTCCTTTGCGGATATTTAGCTCTAAATCTGCACTTTTCAGGCTAAATTCACTGATATCCGTTGCTGCCAATGTTTTGATCAGTTCTCGAATTTCGTTGTAATCAATAGTCACCGCTCTGAAATCCCCTCGCAAATAAAAAGCAACAAATCCAAATTCGCACCCACCAAACTATCGATTTTTCCCATCTAGCGGCTAAGTTTTGGGAAACAGGCTCAGAAACACTGGCTTTAGTCCTAAACCCGTCCCTAAGCCCTCATTTCTGGGCTTCTGATCACAATTATTCCCGTCCCAGATAGGAACCATCCCGGGTGTCCACTTTAATCCTTTCACCGATAGAAATAAACAGGGGAACCATCACCTGCGCTCCCGTTTCTACGATCGCCGGTTTCGTGCCACCGGTGGCCGTATCTCCCTTGACTCCCGGATCTGTATCGGTGATTTCCAAGATTACCGAAGTGGGCAATTCTATGTCTAACACTTGATCATTCCAAAAGAGAATATTGACTTCCATTCCTTCTTTCAGATACTTGGCTCGATCGCCCATTTGTACCGGGGTGAGAGTTGCTTCCTCAAAAGTCTCCATGTCCATGAAGACAAACTGATCGCCTTCTTTGTAGGTGTGCTGCATGGTGCGCTTTTCGATCGTGGCTGAGGGCAAGGTTTCCCCCGCCCGGAACGTCCGTTCTACCACGTTGCCGGTCTGAACATTTTTTAACTTGGTTCGCACGAAGGCCGATCCCTTGCCCGGTTTGACGTGCAGGAATTCCACCACCCGCCAGACAGAGCCATCTATCTCGATGGTCGTGCCACTCCGAAAGTCGTTACTCGAAATCATGAAATGCTGTTTAGGCCAAGAAAGATCAACATTCCATTTTACATACTTCCTGTACCCGAAAAAACTTTTTTCCCGCCCCTACAGGTAAGGGGGAGGTGGGAGGTGGGGCAAGCAAGGGACAAAAGCTAATCACTTAAGTAGGGTTTGCTGAAAAAGCTTTTCGGTGGTGGCAGGGTGTGGGGTGTGGGGTGTGGGGTGTGGGGTTTTACCAGTTTTGAGGTGGTCAACTACCTAATTTTCAGGGAAAAAGTACCTGAATTTTCCCCCGATCCCCGCAATGGCTGGCACTTTTTGAGGG
>NZ_JAPZRB010000633.1:0-3007 GCF_027531105.1 Microcystis sp. LE18-22.4A | reverse complement strand
CTTTCGTACCATGCTTGTGTTCTGAGATGGAGAGCTTTATTGTAAACTAATCTTACACAGCCCAAGGTGCGCCGCAATAGCGACTCTTGTTCTGCTGTGGGGTAAAATCGAAACGAATAGGCTTTCTCCATATCTCACATTCTAGCATATATCGTGTAAATGCGCTACTATTTCATAGTAAAGCCGTCCTTTGAGAACGGGGTTTCAGAGCCAAAATTGGCGATGACACTTGAGAACCAGTGATTTTTTCTCCTAAACCCAAGTTTTTCTGCTGGCAATTCCTTATTATCTATGTCCTTGACTATGCCTCAGTCTGCCGAGTCCTCCACGGGTGAGGATTTACCCCTAGCTATCTCACCCAGTAACGAGCAGTTAGAGAATATTAATAGCTATTTAAACCTGATTTTGGTTGCTTTAGTCTCTCTAGCTAATTTAGACTCCGAGTCTATCACCCAAGCAGCCCAAGAATTAGCCTTAGATCTGGATACAAGCGATCGCCTAGTTGCCCACTACTGGCAACCCCAGTCAAACCTCTCCCTAGCGGACATCCGTTCTCTAGTTCTCCTCCTCTGTCATCTAGCCCAAAAAAAGCAAGAGTTAATCCGTCGCGCCGTAATTCTCTTGGAACAAGTGGGAACTCAAGGACAAGAACCAGTCAAAACCACGCTTTTGGGCAATTATATCGCTAATTTTCGCTTAAAATACCCAGAAATATCGGAAAATAATCTCAGTGATTCTAGCCTGATTTCCCTAGCCTGGAAATTATTAATCGATTTATTGTTCTACAGCAGCCCCCGCAGTCATCTCCTTCTCTGGCACACCCTTTTGGCAAGTAAAAAGTAAAAAGGCTATCAGTTATCAGTTATCAGTTATCAGTTATCAGTTTTCAGGTTTCAGTTTTCAGTTCACCGATTACTGTTTACTGTTTACTGGACGGCTACGCCGTGCCTTTGGCAACACTGAAAAAAAGCTTCCCAGTTCATAATTCATAATTCATAATTCATAATTCATAATTTATAATTTATAATTCCCACCGATAACTAAAAATGAGTAATCTAATTCGCAAATATACACCCCCCACCTGTACCCTAGAAATTTGGGGAAATAGTTCGCCTCTGGCGGTTTGGCTAGGTAAAAATGTCTTAAACGATGCCCACTTTCAATTGCGTTTTGATGATCCTAGATTGAGTGAGGAAAAACAGGTGACGATCAAAGGCGATCGCACACAATTACAACTCCTAGGGGAAATTGTCGCTAATTATGTGCAGAATTTACTCTCTAGTCCCGTTTCTACCCTCTCTTTCGTGGCTAGTGGTTCCCCCGAAAGCCATCTCCCCTCCTTACCCTCTCTCCGTTGTCAGGGACTTCTGCAGCATCAATTATTTTTAGGTTCCCTGCTAACCGATCAGGATAAACAGGAGATCGAATTAACCACATCGCAATTATTCGATCTAGCCAATGCTTTAGGGGAATATAACCATGAAAGCCCCCTAATACCCCCATTAATTCGCCAGAAAACTCGAAAAAATGCCCTGATGTGGACGGGATTAATCGCCTCAGCCCTAATAACTATCGGGGGAATAGCGATCGCATTTTATCAACAGCAACAAGTGGCCAACAATGATTTAACCACTGATCCCAATAGTGCCAAGATTCCCCAACCCTTGCCAACGCTGCCTTTACCCCCCACGGGAACGGCCGCCCCAAACCCGCAGTTACCGGCAAATTTGGGCAATAAAACCCCTTTACCGCCACCGCCCCCCGTGGCAACCGTTCCAGCCCCAGTTCGTCCCTCTAGCGTCCCCCTAGTGATTCCGCCGTCCACTTTACCGCCGCCACCAGTCACAGGTTCGCGTCCCGGCGGCACGGCGATCGTAATTGAACCGAATAATCAGAACATCCCGATTACTGCCCCCCCCGTCACCGGCACTCAGGGTACAAATGCACTGACAAATGTTCCCCCCACCACGATGAATCCGACTCCAGCACCGCCAAAATTGCCCAATTTACCGCCTATAAGCCCTGTTAACCCCGAAAATGTCAATTTAGACCCCAAACCGCCCACAAGCACTGCTAAAGCCCCAGAGACGAATTTACTAGATACAATTCCCCAAGTGGCAGAAACCAGAGAATATTTTCAATCCCGTTGGCAACCGCCGGAAAGTCTCAAACATACTCTAGAGTACCGTTTGGTCTTAAATCAGGATGGTTCCCTAAAACAGATTATTCCCCTGGGACAGGCGGCGAAAATCTATCTCGATCGCACTAATATGCCCCTGCTTAATCAACCTTTTGTTTCTCCCCTCGATATCCCTGGTAATCCCCAATTGCGTCTAGTTCTTGGTTCTGATGGTACGGTGCGGACTTTTATGGAACAGCAATAAGCTATAAGCTGCTCGCGCATTTAAATTGCCTGTTGAGACGAGGCAAGAGGCAATTTAAATAGTTAACAGCTTAGGAATAAAAAGCTCTCGGCGTGGCTGATGGGCAAAGAGAGAAAAATTACAAGGGTTCTTAATATTAATTAACAATAATCTCGTCGGTGCTGTCGGGTTGATTCATTTCCGTTAGGGTTTGCCAACCTGATTGCCAAAGATTCGCATCTTGCAACTGTTTAGCATTAATCCAGAAGCGGACAGTCGGATCGCAGGAAGCGACTAATTCAGCAAAAACCCATTGACCGCGATTTTGACGATTGACCACTTGAAAATGTCGCCAGCCCCATGTTTTTTGTTTTGCCGTCCATTTTGATCCCAAGAGATGGGGATATTTCTGTTTTTTGGGCATAAAAGTTAAGACATCTGAGTTCGGGATAGGCTAAAACCCTTATATTATCCGGCTCTTCGGGAATTGTTATGCAAATAATTAGGGGCTGCTGAAAAAGCTTTTCTGGGGGCAGGGTGTGGGGTGTGGGGTGTGGGGTGTGGGGTTTGATCGATTTTCAGGTGGTCAACTACCTAATTTTCAGGGAAAAAGTCCCGGAATTTTCCCCCCTATCCCCGCAATG
>NZ_JAPZRB010000465.1:0-2454 GCF_027531105.1 Microcystis sp. LE18-22.4A | reverse complement strand
ATTTCTTCATAATTTAACAATGAACCAAATAAAACAACTTTCGTGACTCCCTACTTCTCTTTAAGGAGACTAGCACATTTTTGAGCAATTTTTAACCCTGCTTGTTGCCGTTGTTTCATCTCTAATAGAAATTGTTCACGGGTTGCTCTCGCTGCTAAAACTTCAGCAATAATCTCTTGTTTTCGTTCTTCAGTTAACTGTGTCATTATGATTACCCCTAAATCATTGAATATCAATAGTTTCTATGATAGCAATTTTTGTCATAAGCGATCGCTACTTCTTCTCGATTGGATTGAAACAACGAAAATCAACACTAATAAAGGTGTGTTACTGCGGTGACATACCTTTTACTATCAGCGGCGATCGCTTATATATCTCTCTATTAATCAAACTTTGGCAAGACGCGATCGCACAGGAAAAATTGTTATTCCGCCATCAGGATATGTTACAATGCGGGATATTTCAGTTGGCAAAGTGGCAATGATTTGGAACTAGCATTTGAATGGGATAAACAGAAAGCAAAAATAAATCAAAGAAAACATAACATTTCTTTTGAAGAAGCATCCACCGTATTTGATGATCCCTTAGCTGTAAATTTCGATGATCCTGACCATTCTACAGGGGAGAATCGCTATCTTATAATAGGTTTATCAGATCAAGGTAAATTTCTATTTGTTTCTTATACGGATCGTGATCATAAAATTCGTTTAATTAGTGCAAGATTAGTTACACCCAAAGAAAGGAGATATTATGAACGAGAAAATCCAAGATGAATTAGAAGATGACTTGCGAGAAGAATATGATTTAAGTCAACTTAAAAATCCTGTTCGCGGAAAATATTACCAACAGTATCGGGAAGGTCATAGCGTTACTATTCATCATGAAGATGGAACAAAAACGGTTGAACATTTTCCAGCACAAAATAGCGCAAAATGATGTAATTATTCTTGATCCTGATGTTAAAAAATATTTTCCTAATTCGGAATCCGTTAATGCTACTTTAAGAAGTTTAATTAAATTAATTCCTCAATAATAGTGCGATGCCTACGGCACTGCATAGCAGCACGCCGCTCTTGTAGGTTGGGTTGAAACAACGAAACCCAACAGTATTTAAGGTGTGTTACTGCGGTGACATACCTTTTACCTATCAGTTATAATGGAAAGGTTTGAAGCCTAGACTTTCATCAAATGATGCTCATCTCTCTGAAAAATCCTGGTATCGTATCGTACATAGTGTAATGTCGTTGTCACTACATTATGTTAAAATAATTAAGTTTGGAATTACACACCCATCTTATGAGTAGTAAAACAAAAAGTAAGACTCCGCGTAATACCCTAAATTTGCGAATTAAGCCAGAAGAACGCAATTTGATCGATATGGCAGCCAAAGTGCAAGGTAAGAATAGAACTGATTTTATTTTGGAAGCCGCGCGGAATGCTGCGGAGGAAACTTTGCTCGAACGTACTATTTTTTGGGCTAGTCCAGAGGCTTATGCAGAATTTATCGCACTTCTAGATGCACCACCTCAACCTAATGAACGTTTACGCAAAACCATGCAGACGCTCGCACCTTGGGAGAAGGAATGAATTTGACACCACCTGAACCTCTGGCTAGTTATCACTCAATCACTGATTTTTCCTGCGGAATTACTTCTCTTGATGATTGGTTGAAGCGTCGAGCTTATGCTAATCAAGCCAGTGGTGCAACTAGAACTTTTGTTACCTGCGTTGACAATAGGGTAGTTGGGTATTACGCCCTTGCTTCCGGGGCGATTAGTATACAATCAGCTAATGGTAAATTTCGGCGGAATATGCCTAACCCAATTCCAGTGGTAATTTTGGCACGATTGGCAGTAGATACTTCTTACCAAGGTCAAGGTTTAGGATGCGGTTTATTTCGTGATGGTGCGCTACGGGTTGTTAAAGCGGCTGATACCATTGGTATTCGGGGAATTATTGTTCATGCTATTTCAGAAGAAGCTAAGAATTTTTATTTGGCTTTAGGTTTTGACGTGTCTCCTCTTGAACCGATGACGTTGATGATTACTCTTAATGATTTACGCGCTTGTATTGCTTAGTGCGCTACAGGGGCAACACGGGGTCAACCACAGGGGGTTTGCCCCTACAGGTACGTTTAAGTCCAGAATAACTTTGCTTATGGCCTCATGAACAAGATGTTTGCCCTGATACACTTTACTTAGATTCAGTGCGATCACCAGTTATCTTTAATTAAGTTTCTCCCTTACTTAAATTATTACAAAACAATTGAATGTCATTGATTATGGTTTGATAAGAATTAACAATTTCATGGGGGATGATTAAAACCTTTTCCTCATCTAATTGGCAAGAATAAGCACTTCTCACCAGATGACGAAACCGCCGTAACTCATCCAAAATGAGCCTTGTTTCTTCTGTAATAACTGCTTTTCTCACCCTAGGTATATCAACAGACAT
>NZ_JAPZRB010000478.1:0-7122 GCF_027531105.1 Microcystis sp. LE18-22.4A | reverse complement strand
GTGAAACTCATGGACATCAATACCCCGCTCTTGAAAAAGACGCACCACCGCAGGACGTACTTGCCACTCGACAAACTCTCCTAAACGATTGCCCAACTCCCCAATCTGCTTACTAACTCTGTTAATTTGCTTATCTGTTTCTTTTTGAGCTTGGGATAACTCTTGTTGGGATTGGGCCAATTCCTTTAGTATTTCCCGAATGTCTTCAATAGTAGCTGTCATAATGAATTTTCTCAAGTTAAAATGAAATTTTCTCTATTATAGCCCGATCGCTTTTTCTCCCTTGAAGTAACTGTTCAGGGGGTAGGGTTGATTCATGAATCAACCCTACAATGAATCAACCCTAGTTCAGGGGGGGACAAAATCTGATAATCTAAAAAGACGTAGAAAAGAGCGGCTACTGTGAGAGAGTAGTATCCATGCCTCTAGGAAAGGCAGTTCTTCTCCCTCTCTGCTGCCTCTGGAGAGTCCTTCCACAGAGTCAATGCCACTGGCGGCTTGACATCCCCCCCCCCCTGAACGGTTACAATAAACTTAAGAGTTATTCCTTCTGTTCTTCAGGGGGATTTTTGAGGAGTTCACAAAGTTGGGAGGTCTGGTGGCATTGAGGGGAGGGATGCCAAGCAATGCTCTTTTATTCAGCGTGTTGGCGGTATTCCTCTAACATTCGGGTCAGTTCTCCTACTAGCGGTTTGTTTTGTGTTATTTTTTTGTAAAAAATTGTTACAAAAGTTACCAGTAAACGGAATTATGCTAGAAACCAAAACAATAGAGACAGACAAAAAAAATAAAGCTATTAAATTAATTATGAAGGGATTAAGTATTCAATGGCTTCCCTTGATAACTATTGTGGTACTTTCAAAGGCTAAGATTATTCCTGATAAATCACCCTTATTAGGCGTGTTAGCATTTATTGTATTAGGATTATTAATATATGGATATTTTCCTTTTGTTAAGGGTTGTTCTCGTTACATTCAAAGTAAAGGATACTCACCTAGTTGGGGGATAGTAGGATTACTTAGTTTTGTTGGCTTATTTCTTTTATCGGCAATTACTCCTAAAAATACCGTTATATCCTCAGAAGATTTATCTGAAGAACAGTCAACGACTACTCCTTTTGAAAAAATTAACCTTGTAGAAATTTTTTTATTCTACAGCATAGGTTTACTATACACAATGGTGATCTGTGCAATGCCACTTTTTAAACTTAATAATTGGGACTATACGGGATTTTTCAACGAAACAAGTGGACAAAGAACAATTTTCTCCGCATTCTACATCTTTCTGTGGTTATTGTTAGTTATAAGAGATTTAAAAATAGCAGATTTTAAACTCAAAGATTTTATTCCTAATCTGAAAATCTCTTGGCGAATAATTACTGAAATAGCGATTATCTACACTACTTTTTCGATCTCATTGGGTAGGTTAATTTATTATAGTTTTTCTTTAATATTGCCTGACCATATGGAAAAAATAATTAATCAATATAATCCTCAAGATTTTGGAATGTTTTTACTTTATTTTTTAATTGGCATTTTAATAGCGTCTCCATTGCTTATTTTTTTATTTCAAGGAATTTTATTACAAAAAATATCTCTTAAACTGGGAAATAAAAAAGCTATTTTAGTGATACTTCTTATATTTTTTATATTGTTGCTTCCTACGTTTGAGCCCAATTTCCTAGTTAGTTTGTTTTACATATTGATCTTATCCATTTTATTTTTTAAAACTGCCAATTTATTAGATATATTTGTGTTTGAGGCAATTACAACCCTAATATCTAATATGTTATGGTTTATTTTTTATGATCAAAAATTCAACTTTCCCTATATTTCAATTCTTGAGTATAGGAAAATAAATGAACCTTTTTTAGTCCTATACTCAATTTTATCAGTTATATCTTGCATTTTTTTAGTTAAGTTTGTTCGTAATAACTTTCCTAAAGAAAATGACAAAATTCCTTATTTAAAAAATAGAGAAAAGTTATTAAGTCAGCACTTCTAAATTTGCGCTGTAGCAAAGGTTTCAGGTTTTAGTTAACATAATACGGGCTAAAATTTAACGGGATTAACGATTCTATTTCACAAGACTTCAGGTTTTTAGCATGATAGTACACATGGAATTGCCCCAAAAACCGCCTTTAAAATGTTGGTAACCGTTCAGGGGGGGACGAAATCTGGTAATCTAAGGGGCATGGATGAGAAGCACCAACGGTTGATACCAGGAATTGGTGCAGGGGATTGGGAAAGAACGACCGCCAACGTCAGACAGCTAGTAGTGCAGTTAGGTTTGAAGATAGAACAGCTAGAGCAACGGTGCTGTGGCGGCGCACTAGCTTTGGTTCTCAAAGTGAGGCGGGTAGTGTTTTTGTGGCGCGGATGCTGAAGTTAGTTAGCAAAGGCAGTTCTTCTCCTTCTCTGCTGCCCCAGGAGAGTCCTTCCACAGAGTCAATGCCACTGGCTGCTTGACATCCCCCCCCCTGAACGGTTACAATGAGACTATACGCCTTATGTAAGTTAAAAGCTGGAATGGTGTAAACTCGTTCGATAGATTATCTCTCTAGTCGGAGCGTTGGACTCAAACACTTGATCCCTAATTAGGTTGTTTTAGGTCACATCAAGAGTAATACTTTATTAGGTTTCTTACAGGAAATTTTAAAGGTTTGAGCCTTCGGTAAATCTTTCGAGGTAGCCTAGTTATCATATCTCAAAAATAGCTTGAGCGGTTTTTTCAGAGGATTTTCCTAATGTAAAGTAATACCCTCTGAGTGTTTATCATGTTACAAATTAAGTGATTTTTACTCATTTCAGTACAATGGCAAAAAATCAAGCCGAATCTATGTCTGATCAGAATCATCAGCAGCCAGATATGGGTGCGAAGAAAACAACGCAGGCTAGGATAGAAGGCCAGAATGATAATCAAATAAAAACGGGAATTGATCCTAAAATTGATTCGGAAAAACCGTTTAAATATTCGGAGCCAACAGGAAGATTAGGGGAGATAATCCTGCGCTTAATGCCGGTGGGTCTTTTGCTCGGAGGACTGAGTTATTGGGCGATAGTTGGTAAGATTCCGACTCCTATTCAAGGACGAGCGGTCATTTTGATTCCTCGTTCTATTGTTAATATCGAACCCCGTCAAGGTGGACGGGTGTTAACCCTCCTGATTCAACCGGGAGATTCTGTCAAAAAAGGGCAGTTACTGGCAACTTTAGAGTTTCCTGAATTAGAAACAGAATTAAAAGATAAAAAGGATAGGTTAGCAGATCTCAAGCAGCAGGATAAAAGAGTTGACTCTATTGAAGTGAGTCGTCGCCAATTGAATGCAGCCTCAATAGAGCGCCAGCAAAAGGCGAATCAGCTTCAGATTAAAGCACTTCAAGTTCAATTATCCAGTAATCAAAAACAGCGAGAAGCCTATCTCTCCCATGCTCGATATCTTAAAAATTTCCAGAACTCAACGGATGAAAGACTAGCCGCCTACGATAAACTTATCGAAGAGGGGGCTGTCGCCAAGCTAGATTTTCCCTCCTATTTATTTCAGTTCAATAATCTAGAGGCTTCTAATAGTATCAATCGCGTCCAAATAGAACTCGGTCTCGCGTAGCGAGCGCGTTGCGACCGCCTTAAGGGGGTTGATGAAAGCCTGCCAGTAGTTGAACACGGGCGGCACAGAATAATATACTAAACACAGAAAAACGGCAAATAGACCTGCAAGATACAGCCAGTGATATTCTTCGTTACAATGCGATCGCTGACCAGCAACGAGAGATTAATACGTTAAAAACCACCATTCAAGCCAACAAAAATGTAGTGAGTCTGTACAACGGCCAGATTTTAGACTTATCTGTTAATCCGGGGGAAGTCCTGGCTCCGGGAGGGCGCATAGGTACATTAGAAGTCTCCAATCTAAAGGCCAAGACCAACGTGGTGGCCTTGTTTAAGAGTGGTGATGCCAAACGATTAGAACCGGGCAAGGAAGTAGAAGTCGTTCCCGATCTCTATGATCGCGAACGCTATGGGGGTATCGTCGCTAAGGTCGTTTCCGTCGATCAGCAGCCGGTAACTGTGGCAGAACTGGCAAATATAGTCGGAAGTCATGAACTCGCCAGCAAGCTGTTTCTGGGTAGAGATGAAGACGATCGCGATAAGCCTATACCCGTCAATGCAAGTGTTATCAAAGCCACTTTAGCGCTGAAGGTTGATCGCAATACACCCAGTGGTTTTTACTGGACTCAAGCCAAGGGAGCGCCCCAAAGAATTACCAACGGGACTACCGCAGATGTCCATGCTGTGGTAGAAGAGCGTTCTTTAGTGAGTTATATAACCCCTGCTTTTCGCTGGATTACAGGGGTGTACGACCGTTAACCACAATCTTGCGAGCGTAAGTAGCTGAAAGAAACAACGACTAGAATAAACGGTTAAACCTAATATGGAAAATCCGAAAAGACGTTCTCAATGGTGGACTTGGTGGTTTAAGTGGTGGATTATCGCCGCAGCCTTTGTCTTAGTAATCTTGATCCATAGTGAGCCTCCTCAGCTTTGGTTTTGGTTGGTGACGTTTTTGGCACTGATTTTATATGGGATTGAGCGAGCGATTAATGGGTAACAATGAGTAAGTCGAAAAAGGATATAGAGATACCTTGGACAGTAAAAACGGGCTAATGATCAGACAGGGATTGAAATTTTCCCTAGGTGCTGCTCTCTTAACGAGTTTCTTTTGGCACCGAGGAAATGTATTAGACAACTTTGTCTATCCCGTCTTTGGGTATGTATCTGTACTGATTGAGCCATCCATGGGAGGTGCGATCGCCGCAGGGTTGGGGCGTTTGGGGGGAAGTGCTTTGGGGGGAATCATTGCCGCTATCCTGGTGAACGCCTACGGAATCCAAGGCTCAAGTTTTTTTGTCATTCCCTCTCTCACCTACATTTTAGCCGCCCTGATCTGTGAAACTTACCGATGGCAAGCCGCTTATTCCCAAGCCACACTACTGGGCGCTTTAATTGCCATGAGAGTGGTAGGAACATCAGCACAACAAGATATCTGGCTCTATTTGCGGTCGCGCCTGATCGATAACTGGATCGGAATCGCTGTGGGAATTGCTGTGGCCTTACTATTTTGGCCCCAGAATACTCGATCCGATCTCAACCGGAACTTGATGGGAATCCTTCAAGATATACCGCACTTGTTCCAAAAAATCCTCGATCGCTACCTAAAAACTGAGGTCGAGGAGCGGGATTATCTTCTTTCTATTGAGCAGAACGAGCTTAACTTACTCAATCAGATTAAAAAATCAACACAAACTAGCCTTTCAATGCTCACAAAAGCAACCCATGAATTCGGTAGTGAGATATTGGTGGCAGAAAATTGGAGTGAAATCTTGGCAATTCAGAACCAATTGACTCGACAATTAGCTGATCTGATGGCTTTTAAAGGCGAAAAGCATGAACAAAATTTAGTGCATCAGTTCAGGGCGGAATTTCACCAATTGGCGACTCATCTTACCGACAGCTTTGATAGCTTGAGGGATCTGAGTAACGGCAAAAAAATCTTAGCTACCCCTTACCTGACAGAATTAGAAGAAGATTTAGCGAATATTGGGGGTAAACTTGATCATCTCCGAACAAGTGGAGAGATTGATCGGTATGATGTTCAAGAATCACTACAGTTTTATCAATTTATTCAACTTGTATCTCGATTTATCCAACAATGCGAGGGATTAGGAGGCAGGATAATCGATAAAACCAAAGTAACTGCAACTTTCAGGCGAAGACACCTGATTACCTTTCCCAAATGGGCCCCTATATCCCTAAAACGCCTGAGAGAAATTGTCAGTCTTGGCGTGGTTATTGGTTTGTTACTGGCTATTATTCGTCACATCGAGTTTCCCTATCCTTCTGCTTACGAAAAAGTGGCAGATATTGTGATCATAGGTGCAGTGGTCACTGTCATTCAACCGACAAGGGGGCGAGCGATCGCGATCGGTTGGGCGGCCACTGTTTCCTTGAGTTTGACGATTCTCTGTATTTACCTGTTGGTCAAGTCCTTTGGTTATAATCCTTTTAGTAGCAGTCTGGCTTATTTTTTCGCCTACTTCAGTTGTGCTTGGCTGGGGTTTACGCCAATCGCTCGCATCGGTGCGATTGTAGCAGCCGATGCCATCGGGAAGGATATTTTTCCTTTTTTCGAGCAAGGAATTTGGGCCGCACTGATTTCAGTTCCCGTAGGTGCGTTTCTGGGGGTGTTGCTGACCACTGTATTTATGACAAAATCGGCTACAAACCAACTGGAAACAGATTTTTCTGTGACTTTTAAGAAAATGGGACAGCTATATCAAAAACTGCTGTCAGGCTATTTTCAGGATACGATACCACCGTCAGATATCGCCCAACTGAAGCAGGCCATCACAGTGGCGATCGCTCAACATCCAGCCTCGGTTAAGATTGCCAGTCTCGAACAAATTTCCACAGTTTTAGCAACCAAACACCAAAATTTTTGGAATTTCTCCATTGGCTACGAACAAAAACTCTGGGCTCAACTGGATGCTTTACAAGATGGGCTACAGCAACCGCTTCCTGAACCGATACGACAAAAGTTTTTACCTGAATTACAAGCGATCGCAAAAAAGACTGCGATCGCTTTTGATGAAATTGCTGAGGCGATCGCTGCCCAGGTAATTCTCAACCCACCAAAGTTAGGATTGCTCATCGAAGAAATTGAATCTCTTGAGAAGCAATTACTGAGCTTGCGGGTTGAGAGTCGAAGTTATCCCTTAAATGAGCTAATCGCCTTTAGCTCGGCTTTTATGACGATGAAAGCCATTGCCAGCAACTTAAATCAAATGAGTCAAGACTTACCTGCCTACACCCAATAGGTAATAGGCAAATATTATCAGCCTGAAGGATTTCTGCTCTCAGGGCTGTATATTCAGTAGTGGATTGTTTCAGCTAATTTGGTGTATTAGAAAATTGCTATAAATTCTATAATCTAAGACTTTAAGCCGAAATCTATTGCCCTATCTTAGCTGAAACAAACCAGTAGGGTGCGTTAGGCGGCTATCAATTTAGTCAAAAAACTAAAATTAATAATTCGCCGTAACGCACCCTACAAGATCGGCGTGCT
>NZ_JAPZRB010000221.1:0-7382 GCF_027531105.1 Microcystis sp. LE18-22.4A | reverse complement strand
AAGTGCCAGCCATTGCGGGGATCGGGGGGAAAATTCCTGGACTTTTTCCCTGAAAATTAGGTAGTTGACCACCTGAAAATCGATAAAACCCCACACCCCACACCCCACACCCCACACCCTGCCACCACCGAAAAGCTTTTTGCCGCAAACCCTAAATATTCTTGCCACTGCCCTTAGTTTATTAGTGGTTGATATTATCTTCCCCGGTGTTAAAGTCGATAGCTTTATTGTGGCCATGGTTGCGGGGGCAGTTATCGGTTTAGTCAACGGACTGGTTAAACCGATTCTAGGGCTGCTTTCCCTACCGATTACTATTCTCACCCTCGGTGGCTTTATCCTTGTTCTCAATAGCTTTTGTTTCTGGTTAGCCTCGATCCTCGTCCCGGGATTCGCAGTTAAGGGTTTAGTGGCTTTTATCGGTGCGCCAATCGTCCTCTCTCTGGTCAACACCCTCTTAAATAAATACTTCGCCGAAAAAGGTTCCAGCGAAGTACCACAATAGTCAGTGACCAGTTATCAGTTATCAGTACCTTTAGTGTAACACCTTTGATCCAAAAATCATACCTTTGGGCAGAAAAAGGCCAAAAATAAACACTTCGCCGAAAAGGGTTTCAGCGAAGTACCACAATAGTCAGTGACCAGTTATCAGTTATCAGTACCTTTAGTATAACACCCTTTTTCGATCACTGCAAACTTTTTTCAAATTTTAGGCCAAGAATTTTGGGCCCAAACCGACTTTCGGCGCGTACACCGCCCGATCGCCCAATTCTGCTTCGATGCGTAACAAGCGATTATACTTAGCCACCCGTTCACTGCGACTGAGAGAACCAGTTTTAATCTGTCCGGCATTAGTAGCCACCGCCAGATCTGCGATCGTGGTGTCTTCCGTTTCTCCGGAACGATGACTGATGACAGAACGATAACCGTGACGGGTAGCCAGGGCGATCGTTTGTAGGGTTTCCGTCAAAGAACCGATCTGATTGAGTTTAATCAGGATCGAGTTAGCAATACCCAGATCGATCGCTTTTTGCAGACGGATGGGATTAGTCACCATCAAATCATCGCCCACCAACTGAATCCGCGCCCCCAGTTTATCGGTCAATAATTTCCAGTTATCCCAATCTTCCTCGTGTAAACCGTCTTCAATAGAAATAATCGGATAGCGATCAACTAAACTAGCCAAAAAATCCACCATTTCGGCGGGAGAATGGGCAGAACCATCGTAGATGTATTGACCATCCCGATAGAATTCACTGGCGGCCACATCCATAGCTAAAGCCACCTGCGACCCCGGTTTATAACCAGCACGTTCGATCGATTCGATCAAAATATCCAAAGCTTCCTGATTTGAAGCCAAATTAGGAGCATAACCGCCCTCATCGCCCACACCGGTCAGTAATTTGCGTTCGTGCAAGGCCTTACCCAAAGCGGCGAATACTTCCGCTCCCCAACGCAAACCTTCCTTAAAAGAATCGGCCCCGATGGGGAAGATCATAAACTCCTGAAAATCGACGTTATTATCAGCGTGAGAACCACCATTAATCACGTTCATCATCGGGACGGGTAGCACATTGGCCATCGGACCTGCGAGATAACGATAGAGAGGTAATCCCAGATCTGCCGCCGCCGCTTTGGCCGTAGCGAGAGAGACGGCCAGGATAGCATTAGCCCCTAATTCTCGTTTATTGGCCGTGCCATCGCGATCGATCATAGCTAAATCGATACTAGCTTGGTCGAAAGCATTCATCCCCTGCAAAACCGGGACAATTTTTTCGTGGACATTGCGAACCGCTTTCAGGACACCCTTACCACCGTAACGCTGGGGATCATCATCGCGTAATTCGTGGGCCTCAAAACTACCCGTAGAAGCGCCACTGGGAACCTGGGCCAAACCGAGCGCCCCCGATTCTAATAGCACTTCCGCTTCGATCGTGGGACGGCCGCGGGAATCTAGAATCTCCCTAGCTGCGATCGCTTCGATGGGAACTTCGATTTTATCTAACATAACTTATCGTCTCCAACTCAATTTACGGGGTAATTTCGGCTGATTACTAATTGCCTAAAGGGAAATCCACGTTGACAATCTGCTTTTGATCATCAAAAACGAGGATTAAGGTATCCGTCAGTTTTTCAAATTGAATCGTCACCAACACCAGATCCACACCGTCCGTATCCGAGCCTTTTCTGACCTGAGTTCCCACGATCCGACGCACGGGGCCGGTACGCTTAAGTAAATTCTCCCAAGCACCTTGTACTCTGGTGGGGAAAACCTCAGCTTTCAGGAAAGGGTGTAAAAAACCTCGGGCCAGGCCGTAGTCTTTATTGACCAAGGACGTGACAAAAGCATCGCCAATCTCAGAAATACTGCGAAATTCGGGAAAATCGGCGGCAACTATCTGACCGGACCGGTTAAAGGTAACTGTCACATCTTCGGTAACTTTCTCAAATTCAACGGTGACAATCACCAGATTGGCATTGATAGCATCGAGTAGCTTGCTTTTGACAATGCGCTTAAACGGTCCAGTATTGTCAGTGACTTGGCTTTCCCAGACCTTTTGCAGTTTTTCGGCAGTCCAGAGGGGTTTTAGTTGGGGTGACAAAGCTGCAATAACTTTGTCGTATTGTTTAGTTCCCAACCATTCTACTAACTGCCGAGCTTGCTTTTCTTCTCGGACGGGATCACCAATAGCGATCGCAGTCGGTTCTAGGTTCGCCTGTACCGGTGAAACGCTGAACGCGGTCCAAGGCAGGGAAAAACCAATTAAACACAAAGAGAGAATCGATACCCGTTTCGCTAATGAAAGCCGCATCATTTCAGCTATTGCTCCGCAAATAAATAACGTTTTTCCACTTGACGATTGAATTGATGCCATTGTTCATTAGTTAAAGCATTCAACATCGGTCGATCGAGCAATATCTCTCCTCTTGTTATACTGGTTTAACGATTAAGACTACCGCCGAACGCGCTTGCACCCGATAGGTTTCCGATTCAATAGCGGCTGCGGCATCTAAATCACAGGCTGCCTCGGACAATTGCCCAGCAGTATCGATGACGCGATGCCATTTTTCCCCTTGTCCCAAGGGGGGTAACTGGAAGTTGAGAGATTCCCAGTAAGCGTTCAGCATAATGTGTAAATACTCGTTCGCCTTGGGATGACGCAGGGAAAAAGCTAAACTGTGGGAATCTTCCGACCAATCGGGTTTACTCAACTGTACGCCATGCCAACTGAGATGGGGTTCAAGACTGGTATAGGTGACTTCTAGCAATTTTTCCTGACGGAAAAGAGCTAATTTTTGATTAAAATCGATCAGTCTCCTTACGAAACACCAAAGATCGAACTCTTGCTCTACCGCACTCCAATCGAACCAACTTAACTGGTTATCCTGACAATAGGCGTTATTGTTGCCCTTTTGGGTGCGTCGCACTTCGTCCCCCATCAACAGCATAGGTGTTCCTTGGGAAATAAACAGGATCGTTAAGAGATTTTTTATTTGTTGCAGTCGCAGGGTTTTAATCCTCTCGTTATTGGTTTCCCCTTCTACCCCACAATTCCAGCTAAAATTATCGTTGCAACCGTCCCGATTCTCCTCGCCGTTAGCCTCGTTGTGTTTCTCGTCGTAGGAAACTAGATCGTTAAGGGTAAAGCCGTCGTGACAGGTAACAAAATTTATACTTCTATTGACATCGGTATCGGGTCTGTGGTATATGTCGGGGCTTCCTAAAATCCGCGCCGCTAATTTGCTGACTATGCCGGTATCTCCCCGGACAAAAGCGCGCACATCATCGCGAAAAGGACCATTCCACTCGGAAAACCAATCGGCAAATTCGACAAATTGACCGACACTATACAATCCTGCTGCATCCCAAGCTTCGGCGATTAATTTTGTGCCGGCTAAGACCGGATCCGATTCGATCGCCCAGATCATGTTATAACCTTTTTGCAGAATCGGTTCCCCGTCCACATTGCGCGATAATACGGCCGCCAGGTCAAAGCGAAAACCATCGACGTGCATTTCCGACACCCAATAGCGCAAACAATCGAGAATCATTTTGCCAACAATGGGATGACTGCCCTTGAGGGTGTTACCACAGCCGGTATAGTTGCTATAGAGGCTTTTATCTTCCCCGTCGAGGATGTAGTAGGTGCGATTATCGATACCTTTCAAGGAAAGAGTCGGCCCGGTTTCGTCCCCCTCGGCGGTATGATTGAAAACCACATCGAGAATCACTTCGATCCCCGCTTTGTGTAAAGCTTTCACCAGATCCCGAAATTCATTCAAAGGACCCAGGGGTGAGCGATCGCTACTGTAACCGGCATGGGGCGCAAAAAAGCCGATCGTGCTATAACCCCAATAGTTAGTTAACCCTGGCATAGCGGCAGCGGGATCAAAGTAATGAATCGGTAACAATTCCACGGCAGTAATGCCTAGGTTGTTCAAATAGGGTATTTTTTCGATTAATCCCGCAAAAGTACCTCTTTTTTCCTCGCTAACGCCGGAATTCGGGTTACGAGTAAAACCACCGACGTGCATTTCGTAGATCAAACTGGCAGAGTAGGGAGTGCGTAGCGGTGCGTCATCTTCCCAATCGTAGCGGCCCGGATCCACTACCAGACCCCGCAAAGCTCGATGACAATTATCGCCTTTTTCGCTGGCAGCTTGTCGATCATAAATTTCCGCACCGACAATCGCTTTCGCATAGGGATCGAGAACTACTTTATCAGGATCGAAGCGATGACCCTGGGCCGGATTATCCGGACCATAGACTCGATAAGCATACACTTGACCGACTCCAATGCCGTGAACGAAAATATGCCAATAGAAAAAAGTGCGATTTTCTTGGGGATTCAGACGAATAATTTGACTAGGTTGCGGGGAATTGGCATCATCAAATAATAATAATTCTATGGCAGTGGCATACTTAGAAAATAGTGAGAAGTTGACACCATCGGCCAAGACAGTCGCACCGACGGGATGGCTTTTACCGTGATCGGTTTTTAAGGTCATTGTCAAGAGATAAGAAGTGATTAGGAGTAGTATAAGATTATTCGGCGTTGCTGAATCAAGCTATGAATGCCAAATGTGTGTCCTATCCAAAAGTTAGTTTTGGTCTAGGTTTTAAAAATATCACAAAAGAATGTTCAGAACTCAAATCAGCAACGCCAGATTTTAATGGAGATGGCGTGATTAATTTCCAAGACCTTGCCCTATTCAATAAAGCTCTCAATTTCCCGAGAGATCAAGAAAACAATTAGAGGAGTTTTCAATGGCCTTTCCCGAAGATTTTAGTCCCGATTAAGCCAATTAATTAAGTCAGCTTGAGTCTCAAAGTCTAGCAATGCTTCTCCTAAGTCTTCTAATTTTTCTACTGAGAGTTTTTGGATAGTTTCAGTGATATGCGGGGGTAGTTCACCAAAACGTCGCTTTAGTTGACGTAGCACTAACTTGGATGCTTCTTTTTGAAGTCCGATAGCTTCTCCTTGTTGAATCCCTTCGATTCTACCCTTTTGAATCGCTGCTTCTCTATCTTGTTCGTATAAAGGGGCTAAACGCATAATAAATTTACTCTCCTCCTGGGTTCTTTTGGGTAAGGCTTGCAAGTTCCTACTCAAATTGTATAATAATTTTAAGGAAGCTGATTTAAAGGGATGACTAGAAGACAAGGCCTCTAATTCATCAATCGCTCTGCTTCTGGTTCCTCCTCTGCCTAATAATCTTAACCAAAGGGTTTCAGGGGTTTCGGGTAATTGATGCAGGACAATAAGGGATGTGGTTAATGCTGGAGCTAAAAAGTAAATTCCTTCTCCCCAATCTGGATTATTGAGAGCGGAAAAAGCAGTTATAATCCTCTGACTGGCAGTAGGAGTTAGTATCCATAGTCTAGGAATATTTTCTGCTAATAAGGGTTGTTGATGACGGTGAGCTTCTCTTTGTAATTGTTCCCGCACAGTCAACAGTTTAGATAAACAAGCGAGAATTCCCTCAATCGTGACAGGATTGCGATAGGGTTCCAATAGACAAGGGGTTTGAGCTAATTTGCCCAATAGGCCTAATTCGGGCGGTATTTCTGGGGAAGTCGGTCGAAAATACACATCGATTTCTTGAGTTTCTGCCGTCACATTAAGGCTAGTTTTCACGTCACCGGAAGAAGAGAGAAAGGTTTCGAGGTAGTCTTTCACTAAATTTATCCCAAAGAAAGCGAGTCAAGGCTTAGGTGATTAAATCAATGATGAGGGTTATTTTATCATCTTCAAAGCCTGATTGGGAAAATTGGCAATATTGCAGCTTTAGTTACAGATTTTTCCTAGTTTTTGCGCTAGAACTGAAAGGTTAATCAGCAAAAAATGCGCTCGACGAATGAAACCGCAAATCATCGTCTGTGGATTAGGTCGCACGGGTTATAAAATCTTTTGTTTACTCAAACAACAATCTGCGGCAGTAGTAGCGATTAGCGATCGCCAAATGCTCTGCGAATACCAGTCTGATATTATTATCGGCGATCCCTGCTCTCCTAAAACTCTCCTGCAAGCTGGCCTTCCGGATGCAGAAACCCTAGTTTTGGCCATCGATAACGACGCACTCAATCTGGAAATTCTCACCCGCGCCAGGATAATTAACCCGAAAATTCGGATAGTTAACCGACTATTTAACGAAACTTTAGGAGAAAGACTCGATCAAACCCTCCCTGCTCACGTTAGCATGAGCGTTGCTTCCCTAGCGGCTCCGATCTTTTCCTTTGCTGCCCTTGGTAATAAAGCTATCGGTCAATTACAGCTATTCGATCGCCTTTGGCCAATTCAAGAGATAATTATCGAGGAAAATCATCCTTGGTGGGGATTACCCCTCTACGAACTTTGGGACGATCCGGCCCGGATGTTAATCTATTATCTCCCAGCCCACGACGAAATCGATCTGGTTTCAGCAGTTCTTTTAGGCAAAAAACTCCAAACTGGCGATCATCTCATTATCGGCAATAAACCGACAATTAAGGCAAAACAGCGTTTTAAACTGCAAAAGTGGCTGAGAAATCTACTCAATCTCCGTCCCTATCAGCACTATGTCCAACCGGTAATTCTTGTCACCCTTTCCCTCTTGGGGATGATTTCCCTTGCTACCATTACCTATCTCAGCGTTAATCAAAAAATTTCCCTCGTCGATTCCCTCTACTTTTCCGTCGGGATGATTACCGGTGCCGGAGGTAACGAAAAAGTGGCCGAATCTACCCCCGATAGTATCAAAATTTTTACCGAAATTTTGGGTTAAAGCCCCGTCCTTTTAGGACGGCTTTTTAAACTATATCTTGTTAACTTAACTTTTATTGTGCTATACTGATTTTGTCTAAGTCCCCCCTGCGTAAAATGTTTGTCTTAGAGTTTAAAGTT
>NZ_JAPZRB010000599.1:0-2470 GCF_027531105.1 Microcystis sp. LE18-22.4A | reverse complement strand
GCTCGGTCGGCAACGTGCTGATGATACGCTTCTAACATAGGTCTATTGTCTCCTAGTCTTCACTTGTGACGGTTTCTTCCTAGGTTACTGGATTTTTGCTAGTCTCTGAATTTCTAGGTTAACGAGAGATGACTTTGCTGTGCGATTTCCATAAAATGAGAAAATAGCGATCGATTGACTATATTGAGGCTTAGATAATGGCTATCACCGATTCTGATCTAGATTTAGCACAATATATCGACCATGGTTCCCAATAAGCTAACCGCACCCTGGGGGGAGATAACGATCGAACCTATAATGGAGAGAAGTATTCTCCAGAGTCAACAATATGTCACTCAGTCAACTGTTGCCCACAGTTAATCAGTTATCTCACCAAGATAAGCTTCGACTCATTCACTTTCTGCTCCTAGCAGTCGCCAAAGAAGAGGGATGCAGCCTAGAACCAACTAGAGAACCTGATCCGGAAAATGTACTGCTTGAGCAACTGGCATCCACTGAAGCCGTGCTATGGTCGCCTCAAACCGATAGCGCAGCAGTGCAGGCATTGTCGGAGCTTCTGATTGCTGCAAAGGGAACATCCAATGCTTGATGGACAACGCTATTCATTTACTGAACGAAGAGACAACCTAGGGCGATCAGTAATCATGCCATATATCCCTTTAATGCTCACACTGGGCGATCGTTCTCTAGAAGTGACAGCATTGCTGGACACTGGTGCCAGTGTCAATGTTCTACCCTACGAGATTGGCCTACAGCTAGGAGCAGTCTGGGAAAATCAAACAGTATCCATTCCCTTGAGCGGAAACTTGGCTCAAAGCAATTCACGAGGTTTGGTTGTATCTGGTGCAATTGCACAATTCCCTTCTGTTCTGCTTGGATTCGCTTGGACTAAGATGAGAGATATACCTGTAATTCTTGGACACATGAACTTCTTTGCAGAGTTCAATGTGTGTTTTTATCGACACGAGTTGGCTTTTGAGGTTTGCCCGAAAGACGGATGAAGTTGATAGCCGCCGCTCATCTTAGCCGTTACAATGCTTGAAGATAATCGGCTTTGCAGCAATCCAGATATGAATGCTAATTGTGCAAAGTATCCACAAGTTAACTTGGTTCGGAGTTTGAAGAATTGCTCAGAAGACAATTCATAATTAAAATCAGCAAAGCCGAATCATCTAAGGACTAAGATGAATTTGACTGAGAATATAACGCAAGCGATCATAATCATCCTTAAGTAAAACACTTAACTGTCTGCCCACATTCACTAACCATTGTCGATCGGCTTGACGCAATTGATACATCTGACGGATAGAAGCAGCTGCCAAAGCTTCCACGGGAGTATTTTTGACCTGTAATAAAATTCGTAAAAAGTCTAATTGTTCACTAAAATAAACCACTTCTAACGACTCACATTGATAAACTGCCTGATGAATTTGTGGAGGCCGGGGAGGAATATATTGATAGATATAACCTCGCCCGGCACCATTGCCATTAAATTGTCCTGGCAGGGTTTCAAAACCGACAATAGTTGCCCGAAATTCCGTTTTTAACATAGCGAAAATCTGCGGCTGTTGTTCCCGCAATTCAGCCAAAGACAACCCCAAAGCTCTAGCGCGATGTACCGAATCGATCGGTGCAGTGGTGGCAAAGGTGACAATCCCAAAAATCTTATTACCCGTTTCTTCATCGTAGGCTTTTACCCAACTACCAAAAGCAGGCATAAAAGGAAAGTTTAACTCCTCTGGTTCCAAACATTGCGCCAAAAACTCGGTCGTCGTCGTCTCGATAACTTCGGCGATATGATCGGGATGGCGGTTATCCGTGGCCAATTGCGGCAAGGGTGGACGCATGGTTATTTTTTGCCTTTAGCGGGGGCAATAATTACTTCTTCTAATTCCGAGAGATTAAAGGTGACTAACTTATCCCAGTTACCCCCCTCAAAAAGAACGGCCACTTTCCCATCGCTTAAACGCTGGGCTAAACCTTCAAATTTATAGTAGGTATCATCGGGATTGGTGACTCGAACGGTACTACCTGGCAAAATCATAGGATTGACGACGAAATTATAATTAACTGTCTTTTAGCTTATCAAAAATTAGTGATCAGGGAGTCGTGACTTACCCCTACCTTCTGTTATCCGTCTTAGGCAATACGTCCCTGTTCTCTACCGGATCAGGCGATCGCAATTCGTTCCTCAGGCGACAATTGTTGTACTGCTTAAATAAGCTGTTCTAAAGTTACGCGAATAGTTCTCATCGATTTTGCTTTAATAATTTATAATTTGCTCTATTTAACTCTCAACACGAGCTACAGGAGATCGCAATAACTCCTAGTGGACTGTTTCAGCTAATTTGGTGCAATAGATTCTCCCGATTCCTCCTCCTCAAACACAGGATAAAGATGTTTCAGCTTGACCCTAGCATCGCTGGTCGTAAACGTCCATATTACTGTAGATGCAGTCTGATTACGTTCT
>NZ_JAPZRB010000401.1:0-1244 GCF_027531105.1 Microcystis sp. LE18-22.4A | reverse complement strand
CTAAAGCTCGCTCTTTTAAATGAAACAATTGAATGTCCGAATTGCCATCAAACCTTGGACAGAATCAATCAGACAGAGTATAATCTAGTCAGAGATTTGTCAATATTAGGCAATCCGGTATATTTAGAAGTACCACGCCGGCTCTTCTGGTTTCTGTGTGGAAACGAGGTCTATACTGATAGAATATCCGCAAAATAGTCCTAAAAGTCTTGCCCAGTAAGCATTTCACGATTCCATAAGCAAAAATTATCACACAAAGTCGAGAAGAGCCCCACGCCGCCAGTTTCATTGTCAAAAGTGCCAAAAGTATATCAGCGAAAGACTGAGTTTTATGAGATTAAGACAGCATCATACAATTCGCTATGAATCGATGATTTATGAGAGAGTAAAAAATTGTAGTATCGAAGAAATAAGTCGAGAAGAAGGGTTAGGATGGGAAGAAGTTAAGTTAATATTTAATTCCTTGGCTAAAGAACTAGAAAAGGAAGAGTGGGAAGCACCAGAACGAATAAGCTTGGATGAATTTAGTAACTTAAAAGGACATAAAGATTTCATAACAACGGTCGTAGATCTGGACAAGAAAATTTTACTAGATGTGATTAAAGGACATAAGCAAGAAGAATTAATGGAAGCCTTAAAAGCACAGCCAGACGCAGTTCGGGAGAAAGGGAAAGAAGTGAGCGTCGATATGTGGTCAGGATTTACAGCAGTGATCAAGGAATTATTTCCCAATGCTAAAATCATCTATGACCGTTTTCATGTAATGACTATCATCAATGACGAGCTTAATAAATTGAGAAAGTTAATGGGGGTGCATGAAAAGGGATTACCTCATTTATTATGGAAGAATAAAGAGGACTTAAAGGACGAGCAAAAACAACAACTAGAAGTTATCTTAAAAGAACATCCCTGCTTGGGAATAGCCGACGAAATGAAAGAAGAAATTAGACAAATTTATCAAGGGTGTAGAACGTTCAGAGGTGCTGAGAGAAAATTGGAAAAATGGATAAGAATAGGCGGGATATTATATCAAAGTAGTGCCAGCATGATCCAGAAGCATTTGCCTGGTATTTGTAATTACTTTGAAAATCATACAACCAACGGATTAATTGAGGGAATGAATACCAAAATAAAGCTTATTAAAAGAATAAGTTATGGATTTACCAATTTTGAACATCTTCGACTTAAGCTGTTTGCTTGCTTTAATTCATAACAAAAATTAACACACGAAAACCAGAAGAGCC
>NZ_JAPZRB010000303.1:0-25080 GCF_027531105.1 Microcystis sp. LE18-22.4A | reverse complement strand
TAAATTTAAAAGCAGATTTGGTAAATTCGGCACTTCCTCCCTGATGTTTTTTCTTAAAGTTAGGATACTTAGTACGACCAGCAAAGAAATTAGTAAAAGCTGTTTGTAAATGTCTTAACCCTTGTTGTAAGGGTACACAGCTAACTTCGTTTAAAAACTCTAATTCTTCTTGTTTTTTCCACTCGGTTAGCATTGAAGAAGTTTGAGCGTAGCCTACTCTTTCTTGTCTTTCGTACCATGCTTGTGTTCTGAGATGGAGAGCTTTATTGTAAACTAATCTTACACAGCCCAATGTGCGCCGCAATAGCGACTCTTGTTCGGGTGTTGGGTAAAATCGAAACGAGTAGGCTTTTTCCATGTCTCACATTTTAGCATATATTTCGTAAATGTGCTAATATTTAACAGCAAAGCCGCCGTAAAACGGCGGGGTTTCAGACCCAAAATTTTCGATGAGATGCTATGGCAAGCTATAGACTCAGACAAACAGGGAGATGGGGAATGTCACCCTCACCCTGAAAGCCTAAACTCGGACTGAATAAGTGATTGAATACATGGATAATTTTAACCCCAAATTAACGGCTCTGGCTCTTGTCTTGAATGTCGAGGAAAATCTCGAAGATATTTTTCGGAAAATAGCTAGTATGAGCGCTCATCAATTGCGAGCGCGGCACTGTTCAATTATGTTAAGCTCTCCACAGGAATCAAAAGGGGAAATTACCGATTATCTAGAAGTTTTTGCCCATTATGATGAGCTATCACCTTTGGCTGATCAAGAAATAATTAAACTCGATCAAGTTATTGCCGACACTGTAGCGGTCACAGGAAAACCTTTACTAATTAAGGATATCACTCGATCGCCATTTTCCAGTGCAGCCCCTTATCCCAAAAGAGCAAATAATAATAGTTTTATATCCGTACCGATTATTCTGAATCAGCAGGTAATCGGAGTAATTAATCTCAGTTTTCCCCTAGACAAAAAACATTTTGAACCATTAGATTTAGAAATCTTGCAGTTATTCGCTCAACAGGCTGCCCAATCCCTGCAAATTTTTCATTTGCAAGGGATGTTAAAATCTCGTTTTGTGGCGATGGCAGTGACTAGAGAAATAGCAGAAATTCAGTCCGAACATTTGATCGCTGTCCCTCCTTATCCCCCGAAATTAGCCAAAATTGTCGCTAAGGCTTTTTTTAAAGAATTAACTCAGGCCGGTTTTGGAACCCATCAAGTTATTGAGATTGCTAATGAGGTTTTGAATTTACTACAAAAGACCCTTAATAAACATAAAAATCGTCTGGAAGGAAAAGATTGAGCGCTAGTCAAGGGTTAAAATCGACTAACTTGCCACTCCAGTAGCGTCTTAAGGAGTAATTGAGATAGTTAACAGCTTAATTGACCGTTGTTTACTGATTACCGCTGCCGTCCTGCCGTCCTAATTCATAGACACCACAGGCAACACAGGCGAGAATACCGACACTAATCGGCCAACTTTTTCCTAAACTAATCTCGATTAACCAATCGGAGAAACCGCCGAGAATGAGAAAGGGAATAATACTAAAGATAGAGGCATAAAAAGCATTTTGGGATTCTCTGGCGACGCGAGTTTTTTCAAACTCCTCTAGGGAAGTATAGAGGAAACGCTCGGCAAAATTAAACCAGCGATAGAAAATTTCTATAAACCAATTTCGCACCCCAGCTAACCCCAGATACAATGCTAAAGACCAGAGACAGCTACCGGCAATAAAGGCCGGGGAAATATTGATAGTGAAGGGCAGAAAGTCGATTACCATAAATGAGAGCCACAGGAGTGATAAATTTGAGCGAGCGGCTTGATCGATCTTAACAAGTCTTGACCCTGGCACCAAAAAGTTGATATCCTCACCGCCGGGGCCGGACGGTGATTTCCAAACCTGACGATTTGGGTTTCTGTTTGGGGTCCTTTGCCTGGTTTCGCAGCTGCCTTAACAGATTTACCCCCTCTGGTCATCGGGTCGCCACCAGGACTGGGAAAATGGGGAAATGGGGCAATTCAACTAAAACCCCTTCGCTGTGATTTCTCTGTGTTCTGACATGGAGAGCTTTATTGTCAACTAATCTTACACCGCCCAAGGTGCGCCGCAATAGCGACTCTTGTTCTGGTGTTGGGTAAAATCGGTAGCGATCGGCTTTCCCCATACCTGACCTTCTGGCATATATCCTGTAAATGCGCTAGTATTTAACAGTAAATCCAACCTAGAACGGCGGGGTTTCAGACCCAATTTTTTTGATGAAAAGTTTTTTTAAGAAACCTTATCGGTTAGGAATTTTGATGCTTGTATCGACAAGTTTAATGGCCTGTAGTGCCTTAAACTATAGCTCTTTTACGGAACTCGTGCCATCTTTCTCTCCCGCTCCTTCTCCCTCTCCTTTAGATGCGGCAACTTTACTTGTTTTAGAGAATAAAATCTATCAACAGGTCAATCGCTATCGTCTATCTCGCAATTTATCTCCCCTACTGTTAAATCGGGCAATTTCGCAACAGGCAAGATTACATAGCCAACGTATGGCCGCGGGTTTAGTTCCTTTTAGTCATCAAGATTTTGACAAAAGAGCGCAAACTATTGGTGTTTCGGTTCCCTATGAAGCGGTGGGGGAAAATGTGGCAGTTAATCAAGGTTATGATGACCCGGTAATGATTGCTGTGGATGGCTGGATTAAAAGTCAAGGTCATCGGAAAAATATGGAGGGAGATTTTGATAGTACCGGGATTGGAGTAGCGACGGATAATCAAGGAAAATTGTACTTTACTCAAATATTTCTAAAACGTCAATCCGCTCCTGTTTCTACTAATTCCCTTAGCTACGATCCTATCCAGAATCAATCTTTTTTAATTACCCTCGAAGAAAACACTAATTATCAAGTTAATCGCTACCGAATTTCTCAAAATTTACCGCCCCTACGTCTCGATGCTCGTATTAGTCATGAAGCTCGCTTATTTAGTCAAAAAATGGCCCATAAACAGGCTCCTTTTAGTCATGATGGTTTTGCGGGAAGAGTCAAGGCAGTACAAAGGAAGATTCCTTTAGAAAAAATGGGCGAAAATTTGGCTTTTATGAAGGGATATCCTGACCCCGTTAGCGTTGCCGTCAAGGGTTGGATTAATAGCCCCGGCCATCAAAAAAATATGGTTGGTGATTATAATCTCACCGGTATCGGTATCGCTAAAAATAATGTTGGTGAATATTATTTTACACAACTTTTTGTTAAAAAGCGTTGACAAAATCCCCCCGATGATACTTAAATTTAATTACCAGTTTTTAACATCAGTTATCAGTTATCATTTAAGTAGTCGGACATAAATTCTGTGGTCTATCTTAAGAAATGTAAATTGCCGCAATTCTTACTGACGACCGACTCCTTACCCCACAGTTAACTTTACTTTTGTCCAACTACTTATCAGGGAAATAAAGGCAGTCGTGCGATAGGCAAAAGCATTACAAATTTCCCTCCTGTCTCCTGTCTCCTGTCTCCTATCTTCTAACTATATGAACTTAGACAATTTTCAAGTGTGCGATCGAGATTTAAGCGATGACCTATTATCCCGTTATCTAGGGGTTAATTCGATCGCTGTAGATACAGAAACTATGGGATTAATACCGGGGCGCGATCGACTGTGTTTAATTCAACTCTGTGATCCCAGTGGTTTTGTCACTGCCATTCGGGTTTTTAGGGGGCAAACAGAGGCTCCTAATCTCAAAAAGGTCATGGAAGATGAGCGGATAGAAAAAGTCTTTCATTTCGCCCGTTTTGATGTGGCTCAATTATCCCATACTTTCGGCATTGCCACTAAACCGATTTTCTGTACCAAAATCGCCAGTAAACTGGCTCGGACTTATACCAGCAGTCACGGTTTAAAAAGTCTCGTGCAGGAATTGGAAGGCATAGAATTAGACAAAACCGCTCAGAGTTCTGATTGGGGAAATGCCGCTAATCTTACCCCACAACAACTGAGTTACGCCGCTAACGATGTGCGCTATTTACTGTCAGTGCGAGATAAATTGATGGTGATGATGCAAAGGGAAGAAAGATGGGAATTAGCCCAAAAATGCTTTAGTTGTATCCCCATCTTCACCGCTTTAGATTTACAGCAATACAAAGATATATTTGAGCATTAGCCAGCACAAGTTACAGTCTATTTAATAAGTAAATAGAAGAGAGATTTTGTCTTTGATCCCCCCTTAATACCCCCTTAATAAGGGGGGTATCTGACAATTTTTAACACCCACCTACTTAGTATGATTGACTCCCAATCGAACTTTAAAAACCCAGTTATGGATTGCTTATCTCCATCTCCCCCACTTCTCACTCCCCACTCCCCCACTTCCCCCACTTCCCCCACTGATCACTGAAAATAGTTCCTACTGCCCAAAGCTGCCAAGATTACAAAAAAGACCGCTATGATCGAAAATAGAAATCATCGTCATTGGTAGAGAATAGGTAAAAAATCTATGACATCTTATGCGGCCTCCTCTGCACGAGCCGAAATGAGCGAACTTCGGCGCCTAAAAACCCTACTACCTCCAGAATTACAAAGTTGGGTAACGGTAGAAGGTTCCACAGAGGTTAATCCCCCCCTGATCCGTTGTGAAGAAATTGGCAGAGATGAGGTAGAAATTCAGATAGATTTAGCCAAATGGGAAAATTTAGCCATCGATCAGCGTAATTTGCTCTTTTGGCATGAAGTCGCCAGGATTCAAAATGATAGTATTCCCCGGGAAGGCTGGGAAATGGCCGCCCTCGCTATTGGCTTAGGTGGTGCAGTGGGGGAATTATGGGTACAGGACGGGTTATTATTGCTTTTGGCTATGGGATTATGTGGGATTTCCGGTTATCGTCTCTGGCGCAAAAATAATGGCGATAAAATTCTCAAAGAAGCGATCGAAGCCGATGAAAAAGCGATCGCCTTGGCCACCCGTTTCGGTTATTCTCTCCCCAACGCCTACAAGAGCCTAGGCAGTGCCTTTAAAACCCTAATTGAACAAACGCCCAACCGTCGTCTGCGTAAGCGTTATGAGACCCGTTTAGATGCGCTGAGAAAGAGTGCAGCCAAAGCGAAAGCCCAAACCCAAGGCCGTCCGCCCCTAGGTGAGATTCGTTAGCCGATGATCACAGGTAATCTCTGACATTACCCATTGGTATTTGGGGAAAAGTGTAGTAAACATTAGGTAGGTCAACAGGCCTTGCTCATCTATCAAACCACCTCTTTGTGTCGATGACTTCCCAAATTCCTGAAACACGTTTTCTGATCATTCCGATGGAGTATCCGGTTTTGCGGATGCCGGATCGCTTGACTGTCTTGGAAGCAGTACAGTTCAAGGATTTGTTTCACCATCTCATCGCCCAAACACCCACTCCCGAAAAAGTCATTCTTGATCTAAATGCCACTCAATTTATGGATAGTAGTGGTGTGGGTGCTTTAGTCCATAATCTCAAAGCGGCTAGGGAAAAAAATATCGAGTTAGTGCTGGCTAACGTCCATCCCCCAGTGATGGGGGTTTTATCGATTACGGGACTAGATCAATTATTCACTTTCCAAACCTCCCCCCTAGCAGCCCAAGAAAAGGGCTTTACTGCCAATGAAAACCATCTACCGGAAACTCATCCCTCGATTCGCAGTTGGTTAAAGCGCGGTCTTGACATTGTTGGTGGGATCGTGGGTTTATTAATCACGGGGGTTATTTTTGTCCCCATTGCTATTGCTATTAAGTTAGACAGTCCGGGGCCAATTTTTTTCAGTCAAACCCGCTGCGGTTGGTTGGGAAAGGAATTTAAAATTCTTAAGTTTCGTTCCATGTGTGTGGATGCAGAAGCACTCAAGGATAAAATCCCTAATCAAGCGGAGGGAGCTTTTTTTAAAAATAAAAATGATCCCCGGATTACCCAGGTAGGAAAATTTTTACGTCGCACCAGTTTAGACGAATTGCCCCAGTTTTGGAATGTGATCACCGGTGAAATGAGTCTTGTTGGCACTCGTCCTCCCACCCCCGATGAGGTGGAACGCTACGATGTTCCCCAATGGCAACGTTTAGATGTAAAACCCGGTATGACGGGAGAATGGCAGGTGAATGGTCGTTCTCGGGTGAGTAATTTTGAAGAGGTAATTCAACTAGATTTGCGCTATCAAGAAAATTGGAGTTTAGGCTACGATCTACAACTGATTTTTAAAACAATTTTGATTCTCTTTCAAAAAAACAGTGGTGCCTTCTGAAGTCTTAAATTCCCCTTCTTCCCCCCTCCAATTCTATCTACAAGTCCGGACGGAATTGGCAGCTTTAATCCCAGTCCTACAATGGTTTGAATCTCACGGCAGTTCCTTTCTACCTGACTCGGTGCTTTGGCAGTGTAAGGTGGCTTTAGCAGAAGGATTTACTAATGCTGTCCGTTACGCTCACCAACATTTACCACCGACTACACCGATCGATCTAGAATTAACTTTAAAGTCCCATTCTCTAGAAATAAGAATATGGGATCACGGTCAACCTTTTGATCTGCAAGCCAAACTCGATTCTCTACAACAACATCCCCTCGCACCTTTGGAAATGGAAAGCGATCGAGGATTAATTTTTATGCGTTCTCTTACTGATACTTTACAATATATCCGCACTGGCGAAGGGAGAAATTGTTTAATTCTCCAGAAAAGTTTTTAAGTCAATTTATCCCCTGCTAGAAACTCCGTCCATGGCACAGGTTTCCAGACGAGAAAAAAGAATTATCCCACCCCCCACACCCCACACAAGGGTGGGGAGATGTCCCCAGGGTGCTTTGAGAGAGAAAGTAATTTGATCGTAGTATAACCACTTGTTATTAACTCGCCAACCGACTTTTGTTCCAAAAGCGTTCCATTTTTGTTGATCATAATTGCTGCTTCCTCCCAAACTTTCATAGATTCTTTTCTGAACAGATATACCGAATTTTCCCTGACTATATTTTAACCAGAGTTGATTGATAGTGGCTAAATCTTCACAGGGAAAGTTATCTATGTCTTCTATCTTAAGATATTTTTCTTTAGTTCGATCGGCAACTTTTAAGAAGAGATTAGCCGTTTCTTGATCTGCCTCTTGCCATTTTTCTTGCGCTAAGAAATCCCGTAGGTTAGTGTAATCAATTTCCTTGGCACTTTTGAGGTTAATTTCCTCCCTGGTGGCGGCTGGAAAAACTGGCAAAACCGTTTCTTGAATTGTATTCTGTGATCGGGGTTTTGGCGGAATCACGAAGGCTAATTTGACTGCTAACTCTTGCAGGACTTCCCCGGCTGATTGATAACGTTTTTTGGTGCCAAATTCAATTAATTTATCTAAAATTTTACCTAATTCAACACTAACAGGATTATTAATCAGGTGCTTTCTCCATAGCCATTCATGTTCACTCACATCGAATAATTCAAAGGGAGATATTCCCGTTAATAAATAGATACAAGTGACTCCCAAACTATATAAATCACTGCTATTAATCGCTTTGCCATTACTTTGTTCTGGAGCGATATATCCCGCCGAACCGATCACTGTTCCTGTCAGGGAAAGGTTAGCAATGGGCATGAATTTAGAGGCACCAAAATCCACTAAAATTATTTTATTATCGCTGCGTCTCCTAATTATATTAGCTGGTTTAATATCCCGATGAATGACTCTTTTAGCATGGATAAAATCAAGAATTGGCAAAATTTCCAATAAAAGATGTTTGATCTTTTCCTCATTGAAAACTCCCTCGCTTTGTAATTCTTGTTCTAGATTTTCTCCCTCAATATATTCTTGAACAAGATATTGTCGCCCATCATTGCTGGTAAAATAGGCATAGAGGGAGGGAATTTGTGGGTGTTGACCGAGATTATCTAAACTAATCGCTTCTTCTTTAAATAATTCCGCCGCTTTCTTGAGAGCATTGCTACCTTGAGCGCTAGGAAAAAATTGTTTAATCACACAATAAGGTTTAGAAGGTTTATCCTCATCAATTGCTTGAAAAGTTTTACCGAAACCTCCTTGACCAATTAATTTTATAGCACGATAACGATCTTTTAGTAATAATTGAAAGCGACATTTTTGACAGAATTTATCTGTAGGACCATTGTTATATAGACAATCGGGATTAAGACATAAACTCATTGTTAGTTCAAAGAGGGATAGGGAAGATGTTTCAGTGAGCAGTAAACTGATAACTGATAGCTAAATCGAGGTTTCTTCCTCTAGCCAAATTTCTGGCTGTTGATTTAATAAAAGCTGGGCTGCCTCTAACATATCATCGACAATATCGCGCAAATCTGTCTTATTATCGATATAAGCTTTTAACGCCTCCATCGGATCTAATTGATTACCCACCCCTAATTCCGGTAAACGGGGACGGGTTAATTGACTAATTAATTCCGCCCGAATACTATAACTATGGGCAGTTTTTAACGCTTCGTCAAGCTGATTGGTGTTGATTAGTTCTAATTGTTCACTGCGAATTTTATAAACTAAGCGGATAACTGCTTCCTGAATATCGTGTTTTTTGAGAGCTTTCAGCAATTCTTTTTGGGGGTTTTCTGCCTCGGAAACATCCACTTCGATGGAACGGAAAGGACGCACGGGTAAAGGACAAAATTCCCATTTAACCTCTCCTTTAGCCACTGCTATTAAAACATAGCCTTTATCTTCTTTTTCCTCGCTAAAATCCACTCGATCGATGCTACCCGGATAGACAATGGGCGGATCATTGCTAGGATTAAGATTTTGGTGTTTGTGAACATGACCGAGGGCAACGTACTCGAATTGTGGACGATTTAGCAGCGATAAAGGCACAGTAAAACCTTTACCAACCGCTAAAAATCTTTCTGCTCCTAAACTAGCTCGATCGGCCATTAAATGGGCTAATAAAACTGTTGGTACACTTGTATCTAATTGGCGAATTTCTCCTTCTAAAACCGGTTCCAAACGGTTAATTAACAATTCATTTACCCCACTCAAGGATAAACCCTCGGTTTCGGGACGGGTTAAGAGAGTGGCCCGGGTTAACCAGGGTAAAGTAATGACTTGGATATCGCCGTTGCGGGTGGTGATGCGATGGGTGGTCAGGCGATCGCCAACAATAAAACCAGGCACCGCTAGGGTACGATAGATGGAGAGACTGACACCGCCATTACCCTGAGAATGTTGATCGTGATTACCCACTAATAACACCGTCGGGATATTAGCATCGGCAAGACGACGGAATTGACTGGCAAAAGCTTCGTGAACAAAGGGAGGAGGAGTGGCATCGGGAAAGGCATCTCCCCCAAAAAGAACTAGATCCACAGGGGAGGCAATAGCCCGATCGATACAAAGGCTTAAACTGCCCATAAAATCCTCTAAACGCGTGTTTAATCCCGTTTTTGGATTTAAACGTCCATGGGAAAAACCGCTCCCCATGTGAATATCCGATAAGTGCAGTATTTTAATCATAGTAAAGGAAAAACAGGCGTAATTAAGTACACCTGTTCGGGATTATTTTCCTAATTTTTTATCGCCATCTTGACGACGGCGATCGCGCCATTCTGTAGTCGTCAGGTAGAGAATGCCACCACTGACGATAACGAGGAGAATTAAGGCGACTAGAAAGAGAGTGTTCAGAATCAAGGATGTTTCCATGGTATCTATAGATTACCTAGAAACCGTTACGACCCCAAACCACCATGGCGATCGACCAAGTGAACAGGGCGAGAATGCTAACCCAACCAAGTGTCAAAATATCCATAATTGCCTTTGTTAAACGAATTACTTAGGAGTTGACACTCTCCGCCCTAAAAGTGCGGAGATTCTTGGGCTGAATCTTGCCGCTACTAGCAAAGCTAATTTTGGTCTTACAGTTTCATGTCTAGTCCGACTACACCTACAAGGTAAGCACTCTTAAAGACTACTCCCCAAGCGTAAATTTCTGTGTGTCCCACAGTATTTAATTGTTTTTCGCTCTTACCATGTGGACTTAGGATGAAAGCTTTTGTACCAGTGATGGTTAGAGATTTAGGGATTACGGAGTGTCGCTTGTTTCCTGCGTTCCCAAAGTCAACGACTCGATTTAATGCTACCATAAAGTCGCCCTAAAGGGCGAGGTTTTCAACCCAAATTTTCGATAATACTTCATCAGTGACTCCGTTTTAGAGAGGCGATCGTGCAAATTACGCTCAAGGAAAGAATCGAATCCATACAGGTGGGGAGTATCTCAGCGCTGGCTTTCCTGGTTCCCTATCTGCTATTTTTAATTGTTGATCGACTATTGTTAGGGGAATCGCTCACAGTAATTGGCGCTTGTGTCAAGATATCCGGGGCGATAATTAGCGGATTTCTCTTCGGTGTCACCTATCGTTATGTCGTCCGTAACGATGATAATCCCCATCTCAAAGATGGTACAGTAGCAGCTTTTGCCCTAGTCCGCGGCCTAGTTCCCCTACAATTATCCACAGACTTGATCGCTGACAGTGGGCAATTAAGTCTCTTTCTGGGAGAGAGCTTTATCTGTTTTTTATCCTCTCGTCTGCTGTTAGAGTTGACTAAGCTGCGCCCATAACCGATCATCTTTTCGGCTATCGGGAGTCAGGAGTCGGTCGTCAGGAGTCAGGAGATAGGAGTCAGGAGATAGGAGTCAGGAGATAGGAGTCAGGAGACAGGAGATTATTTTATTTATTCTCCCCACACCCCACTTCCCCACACCCCACACCCCACACCCCACACCCCACACCCCACTTCCCCACTTCCCCACTTCCCCATTCCCCCACACCCCACACCTTACTTCCCCACTTCCCCACTTCCCCACTTCCCCACTTCCCCATTCCCCACACCCCACACCCCACACCCCACACCCTACTTCCCCACACCCTATGGCTATTTGTATTCCCGTTAATTTACCCGATCGCTCCTATAATATTCTGATCGAGAAGGACAGTTTAGCTAATCTCGGTGGAGAAATGAGCCAGTTAAACTTAGGTAAAAAGGTTTTATTGGTTTCTAATCCCGAAATTTTTGACTATTACGGACATAAAGCCGTTAATTCCCTAGAAAAAGCGGGATTTGCCGTTTTTACTCATCTGATCCCCGCCGGCGAAAATTATAAAACCCTCGATTCGATCGCCCAAGTTTATGATAGCGCCCTCGCTCACCGGTTGGAACGTTCCTCGACTATGGTTGCCCTCGGTGGTGGTGTAATCGGGGATATGACGGGATTTGCGGCAGCCACATGGTTACGGGGCGTTAATTTTGTCCAAGTTCCCACCACCTTGTTAGCCATGGTAGATGCTTCCATCGGGGGTAAAACTGGTGTCAATCATCCCCAGGGCAAAAATCTGATCGGGGCGTTTTATCAACCGAAATTAGTGCTGATCGATCCTAGGGTGCTTAAAACTCTACCCGTGCGAGAATTTCGGGCAGGAATGGCAGAAGTGATTAAATACGGTGTAATTTGGGATGCTGAGTTATTTCAACAGTTAGAAGACTCGGACAATTTAGCCAGTTTTTCTCAGATCGATGGCGAGCTATTGCAAACAATTATTACAAAGTCTTGCCAAGCTAAAGCAGATGTGGTAAGCAAAGACGAAAAAGAAGCGGGTTTGCGGGCGATCTTAAACTATGGTCACACGATCGCCCACGGCATTGAAAGTTTAACGGGATATACTAGCGTTAACCACGGGGAAGCGGTGGCTCTGGGGATGGTGGCGGCAGGAGCGATCGCTGTTAAACTGGGAATGTGGACCGCCGGGGAAAATCAACGTCAAACCGATCTAATCGAAAAAGCCGCCTTAGAAACCCGTATTCCGCCTTTAAATGCCGATGAGATGGTAAATGCTCTCACTGCCGATAAAAAGGTTAAAGATGGCCAAGTTAGATTTATTTTACCAACGGCGATCGGCCAAGTCACCATTAGCGATCGAGTCACCCCCACCCTGGTGCGCGAGGTGTTATCACCAACCGAATCCAGGCAGTAAAAGCTTTTTCAATTGTTGCATCGCTTGTTGCGTAACATCCCGGTATTTTAAATCTCCCACGAGAATACGTCCCATCAGTTGACCGGCGATCGGGCGTTTAACGGCGACATTGTAGGCGATTTGGGTAAATTGATAGAATAAACCGGCTAATTTGGCCGCTAAAGCCATATCTTCCCCCCATTCTTCCCGAATTATCCGACTATAGCCCGCTAAAGCCTGATTATCCCCGGCTAAAGCTCGATCGATCGCCTCGGCTGCCTTAACTCCCGTCAAAATTGCCGGACGGATACCCTCACCGATGAGAGGATCGAGAATACCCGCCGCTTCTCCTGTAATTAGGGCATTTTGGGCGTGTAGCGGTTTATTTCCGTTCCAAAGGGCTAAAGCATACTCACTATAGCGATAATCCTCTAAATTCCAGCCCTTTTGACGGGCATAATTTAACAGTTGTTTTTTCAGCTCCTCGGATTTGATGCTGCCCTTAAAACAACCACCGCTAATTGTGTAACCATTAGACTTGGGAAAAGCCCAGATATAACCATTTTTTAGGGAACCAAAATCAAAAAAAGCTTTTTGGGGTGGAATAGTCGCTTCTGCGTTAGTAATTTCCAGAGTAGCCCCGATCGCTTCGTTTTTCGCCGGTAATCCCAACCAGCGACTGGTATTACCCTTAACACCATCGGCAGCAATCAGATATTTACCTGAAAATGTTCCTTGGGATGTGGTAACTTGCCAGTGATCTTGAACGAATTTGATCTGGGTAACTTCGCTGTTATCTTGGATGGTTGCCCCGACTGCGATCGCCTGTTGACCTAAAAAATCATCGAAACGATCCCTTTGTACCATCCACATCGGTTCTAGCATATTTAACTTAGTGGTGGCGGCATCCCCCTGTTTCCAAGTAAACTCCACTTGCGTGACGGTATTCTCGATCACGGGGGTAAAATCAAAATCAAACCACTGCTTAATTGCTGGGGATACCCCACCACCACAGGGTTTATAACGGGGTAATTTCGCTTTATCGAGGATCAGGATCGATCGCCCCTTTTTAGCTAGATGATAACCCGCCGTCGCTCCTGCTGGTCCCGCACCGATGATAATACAGTCAAACATTTGTACTAATTTAAGTCGTTGAACAAATTTATAGACAATTTACGCTATTTTGTCCAACTTGTGTTGAGTCTGGTGACGCTCAGAGGGGATTCTGTCATTGTTGAGCTTGCCTCTCTAGTTTCTAGTTGATTTATCCCCCCATGTCCAAGAGAACCTAATCTCTGGCTTTTTTGACTAATTGATCAATCTTCACATGATCAATCGTATAATCAAAAAAACTATAACGGCTCGATTATATCATGAAAATTGTTTCTATTAAAATAAAAAACTATCGTATGTTTAAAAATATACACATAAGAGATATTCCCCCTTTTTGTGTGATTATTGGAGCTAACGGCACGGGAAAATCTACTCTATTTGATATTTTTGGGTTTCTGCGAGATGCCCTTAAAAACAACATTCGCCAAGCCTTACAAATTCGCGGCGGTTATAGAGAAATTATCACTAGAGGTCAAGAACAGGAAGATATTGAAATCGAGCTGCAATTTCCCATGAAAATCTTAGATACAGAACGTCTGGTTACTTATATACTTATAATTGGACAAAACAATAATCGTCCCGTTATCAAACGCGAAATACTTCGCTATAAACGGGGTGAACACGGTAAACCTTTTCATTTTTTAGATTTTAAACTTGGTCAAGGATATGCTATCACCAACGAAGAAGATTTTAGTAAACCGGATAAAGAACTCGATCGAGAAGAACAACAGCTAGAATCTAACGATATACTAGCAATCAAAGGATTAGGACAATTTCAACGTTTTAAAGCCGCTACAGCCTTTCGTTCTCTGATTGAAAATTGGCACGTTTCTGACTTTCATATTAGCGAAGCTAGAGGAAGTAAAGAAATATCTTATGCTGAACACTTATCCCCTACTGGCGACAATATAGCTACAGTTGCTCAATATATTTATCAACAATATCCCAAAATTTTTCAGCAAATTCTCGAAAAAATGAAACAAAGAGTTCCGGGTATTTCCTCTGTGGAAGCCAAAGAAACCGAAGACGGTCGCTTGATTTTACGTTTTCAAGATCAGGCCTTTAAAGACCCTTTTATCGATCGCTATGTTTCTGACGGGACTATGAAAATGTTCGCTTATTTAATATTACTATTCGATCCCAATCCTCATCCCCTACTCTGTGTCGAAGAACCAGAAAACCAACTTTATCCTACTTTATTAAAAGAACTAGCCGAAGAATTCGCCCACTATAGCGATCAGGGGGGTCAGGTATTTGTTTCTAGCCACTCCCCCGATTTTATCAATGCGGTTCCACTAGCTAGTATTTTCTGGCTAATTAAATCCCAAGGTATCACCCAAATCCATAGGGCTGCCGATAGCGAAATCCTCAAAAACTTAGTAGCGGAAGGCGATTTACCCGGCTATCTTTGGAATCAAGGCTGGTTTGAAGGAGTAGAACCCTAATGAACTATGATATCGTATTTTTGTTAGAAGAGTCATCTATAAAAAATGTGTTAGAAGAACTTTTGCCTAAACTTATTCCCCCAGAAATAAGCTATATATGTATTAGTCATCAAGGTAAACAAGACCTAGCCAAATCTATTCCTATAAAACTCAAAGCTTTCAATAAATCTAGTCCCAATACCAAATTTATTATTGTCCATGATCAGGACTCCCACGATTGTCAAGAACTCAAAAAGAAACTAGGGCAAATTTGTCAAAATGCCAGTGATGCTCAAGTCTTAATTCGGATTATTTGCCATGAATTAGAATCTTGGTTTCTGGGAGATTTAGCAGCGGTAGCCAAGGCGTATAATTTAAATACTCTCGGCCAAAAACAAAATAAAAGTAAATACAGAGAACCGGACCTGCTTAACTCGGCCAAACAAGAATTAAAAAAGCTAGTGAAAGAGTATTATGCAGGAACCCACTCTAAACAGATTGCCCCCCATCTTTCCCTAACTGAAAATAAATCGCGTAGTTTTCAAACTTTTATCCAAGGTATCAAAAATGTTGTGGAAATGATACAACGCCCCAATCCGAACCAGAACTAAAATAGACCTCGACCTAATATAATTAAAAGCTTGTAAACTCCTATATATGTATTAGTCATCAAGGTAAAATTGAGGGCTCTTCGGTTTGTGTTATGCAATTGACGGGGGTTATAAGGGATGGAACTCTTATAGAGAAAGGCATTTAGCGATTTTTGTCAATTGTTTTTTATCTAGAGCGAACTAATCAATTAAGTCTCTTGCCAGATAAGGATTTAGTCGATTTATGCCCCCCTATCGAACCATACCAAGTAACGAAGAGCCAAATTGAGTAACTTTACCTGATTATCTCTTGATTTTCCCCTCCCCCATAGTCCCCCTCTGAGTGGACTAGACTGTAGGGTATGATTGGGGGGAGTTAGTCTCAACTCCAGATAGGAGGCTTTCCCACTTTTCTTGATCTCCGCAATTATTTTGCCCACTGCTGTTATTGTATGTCTTGAATCCGCAAAAATCCGTATAATTTAGCCAATAAAATTATTTTTCAATTAATCCAGATTCAGTTTTTTTAAGTAAATCTGAGGCAAATCTTTCACTAAATCCCACTAAAAAAGCACAGGAAAAGATAAATAAATCCTGACGGGCTTTGTTTGTTATTAAACTAGAAGAATTTTTATCCTGGGTAATCATAAAATCAATTTTAATCAACGTATCTGAGCTAATTAAACTAAAGATAAAAATACCGAAAATTAGACCAATTAAGGGTCTAAACAAACCAATAAAAAGAGGAATGAGGGGGTCGTCATATTTTTTGTCTGTAAAGTCGATAATTCTGAGTAAAATACTCGCAACACTTCCCAACACTCCTGCTGTTGCCGCATAAACTAAACCATAAAATATATGCCGATTAGGATTTATCGTATCACTCGATGATTTTAACTGTTCTGAATAACTACTAGAAGGAATGGGTACTGGGGAGTTTGCTTGAGGTAATGGTTTTGAAATAAGTGCCTCCTCTTGAGAGTGTTTCTGGTGTAAATTATCATCAAATATGTAAATTTCTTGAGCAGAAAATTTGAGGGCAATCATAGATAAAAAAGTTGTCATAGATAAACCTAAAAATATTTTGAATGGGACTGATCTTGTAGAATAGATAGAACTAAATCCATTTAAAATATGTCCCCATAAAAAATAGCGACTATGATTAATTTCCTTTTCTAGATTAATTCTGAATTCTCGAATAGCATCAACTCCGACTTTATTAGTTTTTGCCATGAGCAATATATATTTAATTTCCTCTAATAACAAAATAAATTTAGTTGGATCATTGTTAAAAATAAACCAACCAATTTTCCAGCTATTACTTTTTTTATAAATCAAATAATTCAGATGATGAATCTGTTGAACTAAGTTAGCGATTTCTAGTTGTAATTCAGGAGAAATTATCGGCAAAACCTCTAATAAAATTTCCCTGATATCCGCATTTAATGCGTTAACATCGTCATTTTTTTTAACTGGAGTCGAAGTTATCATATTTTTTGGGACTTTTTAGATTGATTAATAGAATGAAAAGGCTATCTCTCCAGCTTCCCCTTACTCGACGTTGACCCTTCGGCTACGCTCAGGGTCAATCCGTTGCCGGATTTTCTCTATGATAGGGCGGGTTTTCTAGATTACTAAAATTCTAACATAAAGTTCCCCTAGAAGGAGGAGGTTTTAAACCCAGTTTTTTGATAACTTTCTAGCCACTTTCTCGTTGTCACATTAGTAAAACGTTTGACCCTGGATAATTGTGATATATTTGTTACATTTCGTTACTTAAAATCAAATTATCTTTGGTTTGAGTTTTTAAATTTACCTCAAAATCCTCTACTCTTAAACAGCTATCTAATTGCTGCTGTAATATTTTTGTATTCATTGCCTCCGTGCTAATTAATACCAATTGGGTAAAGGGTGGATTATTACCCCATTCTTCGCCTATTTCTAAGGTAATTCTCGGCCCCACTTGTTGCAAAATTACTCCTCTATTGGGATGTTCAACAGTAGATAAAATACCCTTGGCTCGCCATACAGTTACGGGTAATTTCCCTAATATTTTTCCCAGGGTTAATAACTGAAAAGGGCGAACACTTTCATAACTCCAAGTATGAAAGTTATCAGAGTGATTAGATTTTAATTGACTAGATACAGAACGAACGGGAAATGAGTCCCTAAATCCTAATAATAAATCTAGGGAAACATCCCCATAACTCCCTTTTAACAAACGCACCCAAGGTGCTATTTTTTGGATAATTTGACTAGCATTAATTTCTGCTTTTTCATCAATCAAATCAATTTTATTGAGAACCACAATATCAGCAGCCGAAATTTGATCAATTAGCAAATCTTGATAGTTAATTTTTCCAGATGGTTCACAAATTTGGGGTAGATAGGTCGCATCAACTAGGGTAATAATGCTTTCCAAGCGAATTATTCTACTTAAAACTGGACGCTTTAGGGTTTGTAACAGGGTATAAGGGTTAGCAATTCCACTGGCTTCAATTAAGATCTGATCTGGACGGAGAGATAGGATTTTGGGAAGGGAATTAACCAGATTATTTTGTAAACTACAACAAACACAACCTCCCTCAAGAGTGATTAGATCATCGTCTCTATTTTTAATTAACATCTGATCAATATTAAGACTACCAAAATCATTGACCAGTATGCCGAAACGGCGATCACTTTTACCCTTAAGAATGGAGTTAAGTAAAGTAGTTTTACCCGCACCTAAAAAACCCGTCAGCAGTGTTACGGGTATCTTCCAGAGATTTGATGACAAAGCCATTATGTTTGTCCTCCCGATGGTTGTTTATAGATGACTCCCCGTTTCATGACAAAATCAACTTGACCAGTAACATTAATATCCTCAAAAGGATTACCCAGCATAGCGATAATATCAGCAAATTTCCCCACCGCTAACGCACCAATATTCGGCTGCATTAATAATTCAGCCGCTACAGTAGTTGCTGCTTTTAAAGCGCGTAAAGGAGTAATACCATTTTGAACCATCGCTGGAAACTCTTTCCAGTTATCTATATGAGGAAAAGTTCCCGCATCAGTACCAAAAGCAATCTTAACGTTACTTTTAGCTAAATTATCAGCACAAGCAATCAGTTGAGAGGCATATTTTTGATATTTAGCGTGTTGCCAAGGAGAACGATTTTGCCAATATTCAGGATTATTAGCATTGCGAGCTTTTTCTAAAACAGTGTATTGAGTTGGTACCAGATAAACTCCTTTCTCTTCCATCAATTGCAAAGTCTCGGAACTGGCAAGATTACCATGTTCAATGGAACGTACCCCCGCATTAACAGCACGTTGAACCCCTTCCCCTCCATAAGCGTGAGGACAAGCAGAAATACCGAAATCTTTGGCGGTACTAACCAGAATATTCATCTCCTCTTGGGAATAGGTGGTTTGACTCGGATCATCCGTAGGAGAGCTAAAACCCCCTGTGGCACAGAATTTAATCCAATCTGCTCCTGAGCGAATTTCTTCCCGTACTATGCGGATAATTTCTGCTGTTCCGTCTGCTACTTCAAATTTTTCTGGTCTGAACTGAAAAGCAACTAAAGAGGTAAAATCACCATGTCCTCCTTGGGCTGAAATCAGGTGAGGTGCTACCAATAGATCTGGTCCAATAATCCAGCCATTGGCGATCGCTTTTTTGAGATCGACGGTAATAAATTCTGGATCGGGACAACCCACTTCCCTTACAGTAGTAAAACCGTTCATTAACAGTATTTTCAGGGGATTTAAGCTATAAAGGGTCATTAATGGCACTGTCACCATATAAGGATTTTCTGGAATTGTAGGATCCCCTTCACAGAAGGTGATATGAACATGACAATCAATGAAACCAGGGGTAACGGTGTGTCCTTTTAGTTGAATAATTTCAGCGTTGCTGTGATCGACTGTTGTAGCGATCGCAGTGATATTCCCATTTTCGACGCGAATTTCCGTGGCACCAAGGGGATTATCAGCCAAACCATCCCAATATTGATCGGTGACGATTACATAATTTGGGCTAGTGGAATTAGTACCAGTCATCGTTGTTTCTCCTGTTGTTAATTTTTTCAGCGTTTTGATTAGTTTGGAAGAGGCTTTTAAGCAAGTCTCGGAAAAAGACCTTCCTAATTGGTTCACACACTGTTGCTATTGTACCTCATCTATCTGAGAAAGGCTGTAGTAAAACTGGGGAACGAGATACATTATCAATCAATCTTTCAGATTCGCTGTAATGTCGGTCATCCAATTCGATTGTTCAATCGAGATACCATTGGGTTTAACCGTTTGAAAATTAATCTTACTCAGATCAATAGCAAAAGTATTGTTATTAAACTGGGTAAAGAAGTGATAAACCAAATTTTTGTGATCTCGCACAACCCCCCACTGAGTATAATCTAATTTGCCCCCATTGACTTCCACTACTGAGCCTTTGGGAGTAGCAAAGTTTTGTAAAATTCGCAGGGCCAAACCGATTGCTTGCTCCTGATTTTCTGGGGTATAGTTTTGCGTAGATTGCTGTAACATGGTCGCCTTAATAAAACGAGAAGGAGCCGTATAATCCCCAGGCATTCCCAAGCAACCACTGCCATTAATTTCCTGTCCCCACCAAACTTGGGCGTTATTCGTCAGGCTCAAATTGACATAATTACTTAAATTGTCTAAGTGATAGGGATAGGGGGGAGCATTGGTCATTACGCCATTAGCCGGTTCATAGGTCTGCATTTGCCCATTGGTAAACTCAATAACTAAATTAGCCCCAGTGTTGTCGCTCACAACATAATGTAACACAAAACGCACGGGAACACGCTCTTTAATGTTAATAACTGTGACATTTTGTAGGGCAGATTTTAAGTCCGCAACACTGGCAAAATTCCCTAAAATCCAATCTCCTAAACAAATATTATAAATGGTGGGATTTTTGGCTGATTCTGCGGTGGGATATTGACTATCGGCTAACCATAATAAACCGACGGACACACCCACTTCATTCAAACCATCGGTAATTTGTTTGACTCCTTCTGGGCCGCATTCCATCCCGACATAACCGTATTGATTAGTCCATTTAACGGGATTGGTGAGAGGTGTTAACACTAGCTCAGGAAAGGATTTACCACGGGGAATAACTTTGAGTTGGGTCATTAAATCCGCGGCGAAATCCATCGTGCGAGCGGTAATCCGGTAGGGGGTGTTAGCTCCCGTTGAATATAAAGCAAAATTCGTACACATAAGTGTTGATACCTTACCAAAGAAATTGTCAAAACGAAAAGTCAATTTCGATTTTGGATTGCTCATCCTGAAATACTCAAAGCCTGAAAATCCCGATCAGATTTTGGCTTGGGCTATTGTCTGTTGGGTTCCAGTTTCAGGAGAAGCCTTCCCCTAGAGATTATGACGATTAGTTAGCCTCATTAGGGACTAATACTTTTACCCAATCAGGTTGAATTAAGGGTAGTGATAAATTAGTTCCTGTTGGATTAAAACTTAACTGCAATGGAACACAATACCAATATACACATTTTCAACCGTTAAATCAATTATCCAAAGATTAAACTTAGCTTAAGATTAACCATTGAGGCACACCGCCGTCGTTATCAATATAGGTAATATCTTGGTCAATGCCAATGCCATTAACCAGTTCAGCAACGTAATATTGCACCATTTTATAACTGCGAACCGCCCCTGGGGGAACGGTACTTTCTGAGTGCCAATAATGTTGAAAAGGCAAATCATAAAGTTGCTGACTATTCAAAATTGAATTAGCCCCCACATATAACCCGGGTAAATAACCCGCTCCTGCGATAGCATTATACCAATTGGTGCAGTATTGAATTACCGCTTCGGCTGAAACTTCAGAACTAATTCCTTCCAAGTCTAACCAAACATTTACTTTCCCAGGAAAACCCACGCTAATAGCATTATTTGCCCCATTGTCCCCGTAGAATGCCCCCCTACTTTCTTGTTCCCAGGTAGAACCTGGGAACGAGATAACACGAGATAACTACGAACCTACTTTTACAAGAGGTCTAATGTCAGGATTTGGCCGTGCCACATAGTTAGCGAATCCGCTGTAATGGTTAGTCTTGATAGACATTCATAGTATGTAGCCAAATGGTATCTGTATCCGCCTTTTCTTGTGTACTACCTAACAGAATTTCAAAATAGGAACGACTATTATAGACATGACGAAGGATGTTACAACGTTCGCTGTCTTCAATTACATCAAAACCTGCCGTTTTATTGGGGATTAAAGTAATAGACTGCATCCCATTCTTATCCGCAAAGCAGAGACGAATATCTAAGGCACTTCCCACCCAAGAGGGATCATCAAAACCCAAGACAGAAAACAATCTAGCATTGGCAAACACCAGAGGTATATTGTAGGGTTTAAACTTAAAAGAAATGGTTCCAATATAAGCTTCACCCTGTCTGTCTCCAACAAAATCGCAAGGAAAGTTATTAAAATCCCAAAACAAAGATCCATCTTCATTTTTGACGGTGATAGTATAGCTTTCTTTGCATCGGTATAAAACCATAGATTGATGACCTCCTTGAAGATTTGATTAAGTTTTGTTGATGAAAAAGCCTGTTAGGTTGGTTGAGGAAAGTTTGTTTTTTTTTCTCACACCAACCAACTGGTACTATAGCGTCCTATTCGCTTAATAACCCGTTTGGGAATCGACTTCTTCAGTCACAATACCAGCGACGGCCCAACCGACGGCAACTGGATCCTCTGTCACCACACCAAAAACCAAGGCGGCGGCGGAAACAAGATCGCCCATCCAGGGATCATGCACACCACTAGACACGACATTGGGGACTAACATCCCATTCTCAGGAAGATTTGACTTGGGATTATAAGCGGCTAGGGTACTCAGGAAAACACCACATGAACCAGTTGCACACATATAATTCAGATTGGCATCAGCAATGATCGCCCAAGGGGACCCTGAGATGGTTTGATACTGTTGTGGGGCATTGCCTACCGTGTTACTACTGACATCAACAACCCAGATACTGCCCATAGAGGAATTAGAGGGGACGGGCGGAGCCGTGGCAATAAAGATTGCTCCCTTTGGATAATATCCCGGATCTGCATTACCGGCGTTTGGTGAGTAGGCCAAAGATAAAATGGCCTGGTCACTGGGTACTGTCCAAATAACAGAGTTCAAGGAGCCATAGTTCCCATAGTCCATATAGTTTAAACTGTATCCGGTTGACCAGTAAATGCCCTCTGGTCCTTTACAAATACCAGTTGCAATTGCAGTACCTTCAAATGCCCCGGTGGGACAACTGAAAAGGTGAGGAGTTGAAGATGGGTTCTGAGCATTGAACATAACCCACGTAGCTTCTTTCACACCGCCGAGTAACAGACAATCGTAATTAGTTAGCGTCCCCGCTGGGAAAAAGGTCAGAGATATGGGCGCTCCAGACGGTTCATAATCTCCATCTCCGTTATAAGATGTGTTTGAACCCACATAAGACAAGCTCGGCTTGCCGTCAGAAGACCAAGTGACTGAATACCAGTAGAGGTTGCCATTAGACGCTGCCACGTAAAGAAGGCTTTCGGGGAAATAATAGAAAAGTCTGGCAATTGGCGCATCGGGTTGTTTTTCCGAAGCGATCTGAGTCGTGACATTACTACTTGTGAAGTGGCTGCCTCCAGTAGCGGGATTAATGCTATTAAGCCAAATATTCTCGTCTTCAGATCCGTACACAAAATAGTAAGGTGGTGAATAGTCAGTGTTGCTGTAATCAAGCAGAAACTCAATAGCAGTGGTACTGGCACCATTATTATCAAGATTACTCACCCCCCCTAAAGTATAACTTGGTGGGGTTGGATTCGGTGAAAATTGCCCAACCGAGATCCCACTTTGGTAAGCAGCGACGACAAAAGTATAGTTCTTATATTCACCAGCAGGAATAGTGATTGCCGAAATACATTGAGTGTAGGGAAAAGACATGATTATCTCCTTTTGAGTTGAAATTAAAGGGAATTACTTGAGAGGTCAGAAGTAAATAATTTAATTATTTTCCCTTTCTGTTCCTCCCCATTTAGAGTCGTGCCGATTCCCACTGCCGACTGTATCAGAGATTTAGGATAACTAGGCTCAATTAGGGGCGATCACCTATCTAATGGCAGTTACCATAGGGGTAAGTTATTTGCCCGTCGATACCCTTTTAAAATGTTTAAAGGGACTCCATTAATGAGAGCAGAAAAATTATTGACATTGGTTTCTAGTTGTCCGGTGCTAGTATTGACACGATTCCACCAATCAGTGGCAATAATGTTAGATTTGATGCCATTTAAACCAGCGAAAAAGCTAGAGAGTTCTTTAGGCACATTAGCTGGTACTCCATAAGCACCTTCATAATTATACTGAGCCATTAATGACCAGAGAAAATTATTAGGTTGGTTGATAGCGTCAATTTGTTGTTGTAAATAACTCTGCACGTCTGACCAAACAGTTACACTTGTACCACACCAATATTGTTTAATAGAACTGCTCCAAAAGGGTGTATTTTGTGCTAACCAATCAGACATACTATCAGGAAATTCGAGAGAGCCAACTATAACTCGGCCAGTAGTTTGCCAAAGGTCTTTTAAGGGTTGAGAAATACCAGAGGGCGGAATTAATTTATCCTGTCCAATAGTGTTGATAATCAGATTAGATAAATCTTGATAGGTTTGGCTTGTCCAATTTCCCTCAAAATCATGTAAGTCAAGAATAACAAATTCTTGGGGATTATCAGCTAAAAATTGCGTTACTTGATTGAGAAAATCTACTAAAGTCAGGGGGAGAGCAAAACTCCCGTGACACATAACAAATTGATTATCCCCTGAGCCACTACTAAGCATTAACCTGAGATCAAGGGCGCGAATACCTTGACTAAGTTGCTGATTGATGTTTTGGTATTGAGTTTGTACCCATGATTGGCTAATACTACCAGCGCAATAAGTTGAAGCATCGTGAGTACCAGGCAGGGTTAACTCATTGAGACAAAGGTTTTGAATACAAGGGGCAAATAATTCCATCCAATTATTAGCCCAGTGTAATACGGAAGGACGTAACACACTTTGATCATCTGCTAATCCGCCACTGCCATAATTAGGGGTTGGATAAGGACTAATTTGGCTTTGGGTATTACCAGGGAAATAACCAAGGGCGATCGTTACTACTCCATCATGAATCCATCCTACAGCAGATGTATTAGTAGTATCTGGAGTAGGATAAACAAAAAGACCATTGGGAATATTTTGCCATTCAACTAAAACCCCATAACCTGCTTCTGAGGGGACAGGCGTTGATAGTCCGTGAACTCCACTCTTTTTAGCACTAATTGTAAAGTTAAAGTTACTTACCTCCTCAAGGGTATATTCAACATCACCCGCATCATCTATACTGTCATGACCTACTGTTTCTTTAAACTCAGCATAAAATTGAGTAAAGGAATTAGGACTAATCTGAGAAGATGGATCCCACTCCATCTGGTAACTGTGGGATTTTACTTGATTGATGTTATATGGCGTAGCGTTGACAATTTGTATGTGAAATCCAGCACCCATAATAATTTTCTCCTTGATGAAGATGAGTATTGTTGACTTTTTAAAGTCGTTAATTGAGTTACAGTTAAAGATAATTACTTGAGAGGTCAGAGAAGTAAATAATTTAATTATTTTCCCTTTCTGTTCCTCCCCATTTACAGTCGTGCCGATTCCCACTGCCGACTGTTTAGCGATAGAATAATTAGCTTAACTTAGTGGCAATATCATCTAAATCTTGCTCTGTTAGCGTGAGAGAATCAGCCACATTTTCCGTCAGCGGCCAGTCAATTTCCAGAAGATTGAAATAAGCTTGAATGTGCTGAAAATAGGCTTCTTGCAGAAATTGCTTCAGGGGAGTTGTTTGCGGTTGAGAAAAAACGCCACATTTACCTTTCATGGCAAAAGTGCTGGGATTTAACGCCAGATAATTACAGTTTTTCACTTTTTGAATTTGACTA
>NZ_JAPZRB010000371.1:0-4389 GCF_027531105.1 Microcystis sp. LE18-22.4A | reverse complement strand
ATTGTTATTGCCAATTTGTGCGTAAAGTTTATTAGTTGTGTCTTTGACTAATTTGGTGTTACCAAAGGTTTCGATTGGGGTGTAGGGTGAACCGATAATTCCATCAACATTAAAGTCTTGTTGGAAGTTGGTTTCTTGAGTAAAAGCTTCCAGGGAATTTAATCCCCACCATCCGGTGGAAGATTGCCAATTCCAGTTATTATCTAAACTCCACAAGTGGAGATAATTACCATCGTTATATTGCCATAAAACTTGATTGACACCGTTGACGGTTTCTGCTGCTAGAGTTTGCCAACCTGGATAGATATTTGTGGTAATCTGAGTTGCACCAATTTTGATGGCGATGGGGTTATTATTGTCAATTTGGGTGTAAAGTTTATTAGTCGTGTCTTGGACTAATTTGGTGTTACCGAAAGCTTCGATTGGGGTGTAGGGTTGACCGATGATTCCATCACTATTAAAGTCTTGTTGGAAGTTGGTTTCTTGAGTAAAAGCTTCCGGGGAATTTAATCCCCACCATCCGCTTGAAGATTGCCAATTCCAGTTATTATCTAAACTCCACAAGTGGAGATGATTACTATCGTTATATTTCCATAAAACTTGATTGACTCCGTTGACGGTTTCTGCTGCTAGAGTTTGCCAACCTGGGTAGATATTTGTGGTAATCTGAGTGGCACCATTTTTGATGGCGATGGGGTTATTATTGTCAATTTGGGTGTAAAGTTTATTAGTCGCATCTTTGACTAATTTGGTGTTACCGAAAGCTTCGATTGGGGTGACACTGGTATTATCACCATCATCATTGGTAATTGTTCCTAATCCTTGATTATCGGTAATCAGCGCATTGCTAGGATTAGCAAGGTTAATCAAGAAAGTCTCATCCGGTTCAATTGCAGTATCACCATTGACGGAAATAATAATATCTTGGCTGATTTGTCCAGGTGTAAAGGTGAGAGTCCCTGTTTTAGCTGTATAGTCGCTTCCTGCTGTTGCTGTGTTATTAGCAGTGGCATAATTTACGGTAATTGTTTGGGTACTTGTGGTTGACAATGTAACTTTAAATATCAGGTTATTTGTTCCTGAATTGTTTTCTTTAATTGTCGGATTGGAGATAGTAAAGAATGGTTTATCCCAATCGGCTGCTGTCCAGGTAGTTGTTGCTTGCCAAGTTTGGGGTGTCCATTCATCAATACTGTTCCAAGCATCTCCTGACCATTTAGTTGTAGCTTGCCAAGCGTTATCTCCCCAATCAGGTATGGCATCCCAAAAGTTATCAATTGTCTGTGATGCTGTAGCTGTTGTTGCTATTTCATAGCTATTTGTGTCCAGAAAAGATGATGCAAGCGTTTGCGTTGAATTGCTTTGATTTGCAGTTGATGGAGATAAACCAAGTTTCTTGTCAGACTGTCCAATAATCGCATTCCACGCATCTGAAGTCCAAGATTTAGCTGCGTTGTAAGCGGATGTTACTGCATCGGATATATTTCCAAGACTATTAATGGCACTTCCGATTGCTTGTCGATTCAGTTCAACGGTTCCACGATAAGTTAAAGCTGCACCCAGAATTGGACTTATTAGAGTAACGGCTGCTTGAAGAGCAAAATAATCAGCATCAGGCAAATATGTAAACCAGTAACTACTTAAATCAGTAGTATTTCCGTTGGCAACTTTCCGGGTTAAATCTGTCGGCTTTGACAAATTAGTTCTTGTAATAGTTTGATTTAAGACGGGAACTGAATGTTTTTCAAAAGTAATTGCAGATGTTAGTTTTGAATATTTTTCTAAGTTCCAGACTCCACTCAGATATTTTGAACCTGCAATGCTAACCAAATCGGACGAAGTTATGTAATGGGTTACACCTAAGTTATTAGTAGCGTTAAAATTAATGCTGGGTTGTTGAGAAATACCCGGACTATTGAAAGTAACAATCTTTCCGAGTTGTCCTGTATAACTACCCCCTACCCACTGACTTAATGCACCACCTAAACTATGTCCTGTAATATTAGGTTTTAGAGTCAATCCGCTTACGGGATTAGATACTTCTGAAAGCCATTGATTGACTGCGGCTTTATTGTTAGTAAATTGATTATAGCCAACTCCTTCGGTTTCAGTATCACTTAATAAATCTTTACCAGATGAGAATACAGTACCCCGAATGGCTAAAACAGGAGGTTTAGCAAGGTCATAAATTGTGCCATCAGTGAAGGTATAGGATTGATTGGTGCTGGTGAGTTGGTTGATTAGATTCTGTCCAGCAGTATAGGCGGCGGTATTGTTACCGCCTGAAGTATTGGCAATATCTTGCAGTAAGTTATTGCTACTGGATGTAAATTCATTGGCATTAAGGGGATTGGCTAAAACCAGAAAGAATTTTTCATCAGAAGTTAAACCAAAAGCATCAAATCCTGTGGTAGAATCTTTGAAAACTTTATTGATACGATAGCCTTCGTAACCCAGGTCACTATAGTCATAGATCTTATCTACTTCTTTGCCTTTGTCCGTATCTGTCCAATCACGATAAGCGGTGTCTCTAGCCAAAATCTCAAAGGTTTGGTCGGTAGGAGGCGCACTTCCTAAAACGGTAATTTCTATTTGTTTGCTGGTTTCTCCTGGGAAAAAGGAGAGGGTTTGTTTGACAACATTGTTAAAATCTTTTAATTGCTTAGAGTCTATTGAATTGGCACTTCCATCAAGGGTATAGTAATCAACGGTTATCGGTTTATCATAGGCTGAGGATAGTTTAACCTCGAATTTAAGCACTTTTGTTTGATTAGTCCCTGCGGGAACATCGACCCACGCATTACTGACTGATATCGTTGGTTTAGGTGGAGGATTAGGTGTGGGTGGGAGTGCGGTAAAAGTGCCACTATCATATATATTTGGATATTTTGGATCTATTGGATTTGCTATCCATTTACCATTAATCCAGCTGGATTCGGACGCAGTTGAACGTCCATTTGGGTCTATATACCAAACTTTGCTCGAAGTATTTCCACTAATAATACTATTTGAACTCCATGTACCCCCATTGTAAATACCACCACCGTAAGGGGCACTATTGCTAGTAATAATGTTATTCGTTAACGTTAATGTTCCAGTGTTGGAAATTCCCCCTCCACCATCAGCCGTATTACCAGATATTGTACTGTTGGTTATTGTTAATGTTCCCCAGTTGTCAATTCCCCCTCCATCATCAGCCGTATTACCAGATATTGTACTGTTGGTTACTGTTAATGTTCCATCTTGGTTGAAAATTCCCCCTCCACCATCAGCCGTATTACCAGATATTGTACTGTTGGTTATTGTTAATGTTCCATCGCTGAAAATTCCCCCTCCATGATCATTAACCGAATTACCAGATGCCGTATTACCAGATATTGTACTGTTGGTTAATGTTAATGTTCCCCAGTTGGAAATTCCCCCTCCACCATCAGCCGTATTACCAGATATTGTACTGTTGGTTATTGTTAATGTTCCAGTGTTGTAAATTCCCCCTCCACTGCCCACGGTGTATATATCATCATCATCACTATGAGCCTTATTACCAGATATTGTACTGTTGGTTATTGTTAATGTTCCCGCGTATTGGTTGTAAATTCCCCCTCCAGAACTATAATCAATCGTATTACCTGTTATTGTACTGTTGGTTAATGTTAATGTTCCCCAGTAGTCGTTGTAAATTCCCCTTCCTGCTTTGTTGCTGATATAGAGATTATTTAATGTAACTCCAAGTCTTTTACTATAAGAGTTACTTATAATAGAATTTTTATTTGTCTGCCCAGAGATAGGACTAGCATTATTAACAATAGAAGCTAGTGCTGTTCCATCAGTTTCAATGGTAATCGTACCTTGTGTCTTCAAACTGCGATCGCCTGTTGTCGTATCATTAACATAAGTCAATTCATAAGTCGTTCCTGATTTCAGCTTAATAATATAGGGAGTATTAGGACTTTGATTAGCAATTGTAACAGCATCCCGCAAGGATAAACCACTCCCAATAGTGGCACTTCCATCATTCTCATCTATAGTAGTATTGACAATTAAAGTAATTGGTGCTGTTTGTTCAACCCCTATAAATTGTCCCCCTAAATCAATAACAGAACGATCATCTTCTGTTTGAATATAAGTTAACTCAGCCTCAGTTAAATTAACCCCTCTCACCAGATGAGAAAATAATTCTCCCTCATCCCCCACCGTATCCACCCTATTAACTTGAGCATCCACAAAATGCCCAATTTCTTCCAACATCACCGCAACCAAAGCATCTGAACTAGCAGAAGCAAAAAAGCTTTCAGATAGATATATCTTATTGGTGCTAATCCCATAAGCGCCATTTGCACTACCTAAAACACTGCTGTTGACAACCTCAATCTCAGGAAGTTGACTAAA
>NZ_JAPZRB010000210.1:0-14457 GCF_027531105.1 Microcystis sp. LE18-22.4A | reverse complement strand
CGGGGATCGGGGGAAAATTCAGGTACTTTTTCCCTGAAAATTAGGTAGTTGACCACCTCAAAACTGGTAAAACCCCACACCCCACACCCCACACCCCACACCCTGCCACCACCGAAAAGCTTTTTCAGCAAACCCTATTTAACTGCCAACAATTCCACATCGAAAAGTAAAGTCGCGTTGGCAGGAATCACCCCACCGGCACCCCGCGCACCATAACCCAATTCTGGGGGGATAATTAAGGTACGCTGCCCACCGACTTTCATCGATGCGACTCCTTCATCCCATCCTTTGATCACTTGACCAACTCCAATGGTAAAGGTAAAAGGTTGATTGCGATCCTTGGAACTATCGAATTTTTTGCCGTCTGTGAGGGTTCCCGTGTAGTGAACAGTCACTTTTTGACCTTTTTGAGGACTTTCTCCAGTTCCTTCCACGATATCTATGTATTTTAGTCCCGAATCGGTGGTGACTGCTTGATCTAAATCCATGGAGATGATTTCCTTATTAATAGTTTGAGTGATAGCGGGTGGAGCGATTTCTGCGGCGATCGCATTGGTTTTTTCCCCTCCACCAAAGAGGGAAGCAACGATTAAAAATAAGCCACAAACCGCAATAATAGCAAAACTGAGCAAGATTTCGCGCATTGATTTCATAGTTCCCTAACGCCAGAGTTTATTCTCTAAGTCTCTCACCTGCCGTTCTAATCTATCAATCCTTCCCCGCAGTTCATCCATTTCCGATTGTCGGGGAACCCCTAAATCCTGCAAGATATTGCGGATATAGCGTTCTAAGTTATTCTCGAAGCTCCCTTGTTCAGACTTCATCTGTGTCATCAGATCATCGACAAAGTTTTTAGCCTGATCGGAATTGATTTTACCGTCTTTTACTAATTCGTCGCTCACTTCTTTGATCTTTTCTGCCACCATGGAAGTAGTACCAATACCCATCAGCAGCAATTGTTTAATCCAGTCGCTATTATCCATTGTTTTCACACCTGTCAAGGAGACGGGGATAAAAATATCCCTATTCCATTATGGACTTTTGCGGCGGTAACGGCAGAGCGATCGAGCAGATAACCCGCCAAAGTTATCCCCGTGGAACTACCCCCATCTAGGTTTAAACCGTCCTTTGCCGACATTAACAGCAAAATTCGGGCTAATTCGCCTAAAGTTGCCCCCCTTCCCCCGACGCGATTATGGATAGCCACTAGCAAAATTTTTCCTTCTTGGCTGACTGCGATCGCACTGCGGGAAGCTTGTTGATTTTGGAATGCAGGACTAAATTTTTCGGCATTTCCGTCCAAAACTATGCGCCCATTCTGCAATAATAGGGGGCCAGCACCTAAAATCTGAGGATAATTAGCAAAATCTCCCGGTAGGGTGACGCTATCGAGGTTGACTCTTTCACCAATATTTAAATTAATATCTGTCTTTCGGCAGATGACTAAATAGCCGTTTTCCGGTATGGCGATACTGTCCTGTGGGGAAAGATTATTTAATTTCTCCGTCACGCGATCGCCTTGGACGACTAACCCGGTTTCGCGCTCGGTGAGGGGATGATAATTACTCCCCCAATCGCGAGTATAACGACTGCAGCCGGCTGTCAGGAAAGCACTATTTAACTGGGTTAGGGGAAAACGTTGTCCGGTGACAGTAATGAGAGTTTCCTCTAAACTGAGGCGATCGATCCTGATTTTACCACGATTATCCCATGCGATCGCTCCTCGGTTTAAAATTGGTCCAGATAACCATTTGCCATCCACACGAATTGCTCCCAAAGGTAACTGATTATTACGATTAAAAAAGCCGCCATTAATCATCGCTACTGCGTTACTTTCGCTATTAATCATGATCAGGGGATTAGTGCCGCGCACTGAGGTGGAATTAGCGGTAATTGGTTTAATAGTTATCTGAGGATTTCTGGGATCGATTTCTAACCAAGTCACGGGAAACCAATCTTTGTCTAACTGGATATATTTTTGATTCCAGATTAACCCTGGTTGCCAAACAATGCGCTTTTCATCCATAGCATCGGGACGAGAATCAATGATAATTCGGGGAGGATTAGCCACACTGCTGATCTGTAATCCGTAGGCAGTGGGAAGGTTAATTTTTAAACGACTGATCACCCCATTATTTTCTAAGGAAGTGATCTGAGTGGGTAAGTTATTATTGGAGTTTCCTAGATCATCTTCATCGTTATTTTGATTACTGTTGCTGATAGTTTGGGGTTGAAACCTAGAGATAAGGGATTGTTGGGCATTTCCTTCTAGAGTAATCACTGCTTGATTTTTTGCCTGACTAACTTGCCAAAAGGTCGGGCGATCGAGTTGAATAATAATCCTTTGTACTGCTCCATAATTTTCTAGCTGAATATCTTGAATCTGAGGAGCAGGAAAGTTAATAGTTAAACTATCGCCATTAATAGTGGTTGTTGCCCCCATGGTTAGTAAAATATCCGTAACGTCCAGCCAGCGATCGGAATTGAGCAAATTAGCTGATAAAGTTTGTAAATTAAACCAGCTTATCGGTTGCTTTTTTGAATCATTTGTGCTAAGAAAATCCATGCCGAATAATTGTCTTGCTCCCGTGTCACTCATGGCGATTCTGGTATTATTTGCTGCTGTCCACTGTCGCCAAGAAACGGGCAAAGAACGACCATTAAGAATAATTGTTCGTCCCTGTTGCTGGTTCGATAAATCCCTAGCAGCTAAAGTTATTGGTGATCTATGATCGGCTAAAGATATAGCTGGACTGCCGATAATTATCAAGGAAATTACCGTTAAACAGATAGATGAAAAAGTCAGGTAATTTAACTGCATAATTATCCCCTTAAATCCCCTTGGTTAAGATAATAAAGAGCAATGATTTTTTCCGTGACTTCTGCAATACTGAGATGATCGGTGTTAACTTCGATCGCATCTGCAGCTTTTCGCAGGGGTGCTAGGGAGCGATTACTATCCAAATAATCCCTTTTTTCAATCTCTTGGGTTAATTCTGCGAGACTAATCCCACCATTTCCCTGCGCTTCTAAGTCTTTTAATCTCCTTCTGGCTCTTTCTTCGGGTGTCGCTGTCAAGAAAATCTTTAATTCCGCTTCTGGGAAAACATTAGTACCAATATCCCGACCTTCGACAACTATTCCCCCCGACATTCCCATCTGTCTTTGCAGGGTGACTAACTGTTGTCTCACCGCTTTTTGAGCGGCAATTCTGGACACTTGCGAGGTAATTGCGGGAGAGCGAATCTCTAAAGTCACATCTTGCCCGTTAATCTTCACTATAGTCACATTTTCGGGACTATCGGCCGGAATTATTGCTATCTTCGCTAAAGATAATAACTCGGCGATGGCCGCTTCTGCGGACAAATCCAGACCGGAATTCACCACTAACCATGTCACCGCGCGATACATCGCACCGGTATCGAGATAAGTTAACCCCAATTTTTCGGCTACTAAGCGCGTTACCGTCGATTTTCCCGCTCCAGCAGGCCCATCAATAGCGATAACTGGCCGACGTTGACGCAAGATAATATTATCAATTAAACGGGTTTGACCGATCGATCCGGCGATCGCTAACAGTCCCCCTGTCTCGATCTGCTCGATCGGTTGTAAACTCTGGGGATGGACTAAATCCAGATACTGACAGCGAAATTCTGGTACTCTGTCGAGATTTTTTTGGACAATAGCCAGTAGTTTTTCCCTTTGTCTTTCCCCTAAACGAAAACTTTCGAGGGCTAATTGCAAACTTTGGGCGATAATTGTCGCTTTTTCCCTTTCTGTGGCCGATAGATACTGATTGCGAGAACTAACTGCTAATCCCGATGTTTCTCGCACTGTAGCACAAGCGCGAATCTCGATCGCTAAATTTAAATCCCTGACTAATTGCCGGATAATCGCTAACTGTTGAGCATCCTTTTCGCCAAAATAGGCGATCGTCGGTGCAATAATATTAAACAACCGCGTGACAATTGTGGCTACTCCCTGAAAATGTCCCGGACGAAAAGCACCACATAACCCGCTAGTCAGAGAAATCGGGGGAACAACTGCGGTTATCTCCTCAGAATTACCAATTCCTAAAGTTTCCGCACTGGGAGCAAAAATAGCAGCAACCCCCAAGGATTCACACAATTGGCGATCGCTGTCAAGGCTGCGGGGATAGCGAGAAAAATCCTCTGTGGGGGCAAATTGTAGAGGATTAACAAAAATACTGACCACAGTTACCTCCGCTTCCGTCACTGCGCGTCGAATTAGACTAGCATGACCTTTATGGAGAGCGCCCATGGTTGGCACGAGGGCAATACTATGATCATGGCGATAATCAGCCAAAAAAGTGCGTAAACCGGGGATTGTTGTGAATATTTGCACAGGGTTCACTCCTTTAATAGCCTATTCCACTACTATTCGCCAGGGGATGCTGCCCGATGATCGATTCGGCTGCTTCCGGGGAATCGGCTTTAAATAATAACATCCCATCGCCTCTTTCTGTCCAATGATTCCCTTTTTGCCTCCTGTCCTGACTTGAAAGAGGGTGTAGGGTGTGGGGTGTAGGGAAAGAAACCTCTTTCATCTGTGGGGGTGAAAATTTTTTCATCGGGACTGACTTGATTAAACGCTGCACATAGGCTTGTTTGACAAACCAGGGCATAATTTTTTTTAGGACAATGACTGGTGAGCAGCCCCAAAATTGTATAGATTAATGGCAAAAAAGACTTGACAAAATCCCTCGATTTGACCTATACTTTTTATTATAATGGGAATCCGTGCCGAAATATATATAAGCCTTTTTAGTCTAGACTATTTAAAAAAAAATTATGCAATTACAACCCCAAAAAAACCTTGAAACAATATCAATTAATACACTTGATCGGTGAATCGAATAGGGAACCTTCGATCGAGTCGAGGGCGAATTAATCGGCAGTAATCAAGTTCGCCTATCCGTCGTCACGATTTGGCTAAAACGAAACCTAGATCATCAATTTCAATTTATCACCCTCAAACCCCGAAAGGAAAAATAAACCATGGCGCAACTATACGAAGAAGTGACCCTAGCCCGCGACGTTCCCGAATACAATCTTAAGCAGGGTGATTCGGCGATTCTTGTTGATATAGTTGCCCATCCGAAGGGGGGTGAGGAAGGATATGTTTTAGAACTATTCAACGAAGTAGAAGAATCGGTTAACGTCGTCATTGTCCCGAAATCGGCGATTCAAGAAGAGGAAAAAGAAGGTTCTTCGTTACTTGGTATGGTTCGATATAGGGGCATAAATTGACTAAATCCTTATATGGCAAGAGACTTAATTGATTAGTTTGTTCTAGAGCGAAAACAATTGACAAAAATCGCAGCAATGTCTGTCTCTATCGGGGTTTCATTCCTTATAACCCCCTCCATTGGATAAAACAAATAGAAGAACCTAATTTTTTTCAGGACAATGACTGGTAAGCAACCCGACAATTATATAGATTAATGCTAAAAAAGACTTGACAAAATCCCTCGATTTGACCTATACTTTTTATTATAATGGGAATCCGTGCCTAAATATATATAAGCCTTTTTTAGTTCCGATAATTAAGTGGTTCTGATTAAATAGAAGATAGATTTTGTCTTTGATCCCCTTGCCCCCTAGGGTTGATTCATAGTAGGGTTGATTCATGAATCAACCCTACCTTGAGGGGGTTTGATCCCCCCTGCCCCCCTTGATAAGGGGGGTTTGATCCCCCCTTAATCCCCCCTTGATAAGGGGGGTGTTTGACAGTTAACACCTACCTACTTAATAAACCATCACCGGGTAAATAGCCAGAGATAAAAATTATGAAGGAAAGTACCGTCCCCACCATTAATCTCGCCCCTAAACTCAGACGCGATTTATCTTTATGGAATCCCTTTGATTATCTTTTGCTGTTGTACTGGGTGTTTTATTTTCCCCAAGCAGTGCGCTGGTATGTGGAAACGAGAGGCGGCGGCGATAACCATCCCGTACAATTGCGCCTAGGGATTCAGGGTCTTCTCTTAACTGTAATTACCCCTCTGATTATCTGTAGCATAGCAGCAAATTTAGGACTTTCTGTTAATTGGGTGGGCGTGGCGTCGGGCGTGGTGTCGGGCGTGGTGTCGGGCGTGGCGTTGGGCGTGGCGTTCGGCGTGGTGTCGGGCGTGGCGTTGGGCGGGGTGTTGGGCGTGGCGTTGGGCGTGGCGTTCGGCGTGGTGTCGGGCGTGGCGTTGGGCGTGCCGTTGGGCGTGGTGTCGGGCGTGGCGTTGGGCGTGGCGTTGGGCGTGGTGTCGGGCGTGCCGTTGGGCGTGGTGTCGGGCGAGGTGTCGGGCGTGGTGTCGGGCGTGGTGTCGGGCGTGGAGTTGGGCGGGGTGTTGGGCGTGGCGTTGGGCGTGGTGTGGAGCTCGGTGTGGGTCGGGGTGTTGGGCGTGGCGTTGGGCGTGGCGTTGAGCGGGGTGTCGGGCGTGGTGTCGGGCGTGGTGTGGGGCGTGGTGTTGGGCGTGGCGTCGGGCGCGGTGTGGGGCGTGGAGTTGGGCGGGGAGTTGGGCGTGGTGTGGGGCGTGGTGTCGGGCGTGGCGTTCGGCGTGGCGTTGAGCGTGGCGTTGGGCGCGGTGTCGGTCGTGGTGTGGGGCGTGATGTCGGGCGAGGTGTCGGGCGTGGCGTTGGGCGTGGCGTTGGGCGTGGCGTTGGGCGTGGCGTTGGGCTTGGCGTTGGGCGTGGCGTTGGGCGTGGCGTTGAGCGGGGTGTCGGGCGTGGTGTCGGGCGTGGTGTCGGGCGTGGCGTCGGGCGTGGTGTTCGGCGTGGCGTTGGGCTTGGCGTCGGGCGTGGTGTTCGGCGTGGTGTCGGGCGTGGCGCTGGGCGTATTCGCCTTTTTCCGTCTTGATAATTGGCTAATCGGGCTTTTGGCGGGCCCCCAAGGGCGACTTTTTCCCCGTATTACCCTTCTACCGCTGCCGGGGTTAACCTCGACTCTACAACAATGGTTACAGCAAGACTGGGAAACGGCTATTAATAACCTCAATCAATACCTTCGGTACAGCCGCCAGTTTATTCCTGTCCTTGCCGCCGTTAATCGCGTTTTACCGCAATTCCCAGAGGCAGAAATTATCTATCGGGTCTCCCGTCTGGCAGAAAATCCCTCCGATTGGCAATTGTTAAAATATGCGTCGGCGAAACCGTTTTCCTCCGATTGGCAATTGTTAAAATATGGGTCGGCGAACACGTTTTCTTTTCCTGACAGCCAAATCCGTCTAGATACTCCTGCTCGCGCCGCCGCCGCTGGTTTTTGGTATCTTCACCAACAGGACACCGAAAAAGCCGAAAAAGCCTTTGCTGTGGTACGTTCCCTCGCCTACGGGCAAGAAATGTATAGCCTAGCCCAAACTTTACACCGATTTAGTCGGGCAGCAACTTTCGATAGTATCGGTTTCCTGAAAGTTGCCCCCATTGCCGCAGAACCTTCATTACGTCCGCAAACTTGGCAAGCTATCAGCAGTTTAAATCGAGTTATCGCAGAAATGGCTTTAGCACAGAGAAGTAGAGATCGGATTATCGGGGAATTAAGCGATATAATCGACCGACAGGCTGCCAATTTACCCCAAGCAGAAAAAGCATTAATCCTTTCTATCGCCCAAAAATGGAAAACTTGCTGTTCTTCTAGGTTGTAAGCTAAGACGCATTTAAACCGCTTATTCTTGGATTAGCCGAATCTCCCCCCCCTGCCCCTAGGGTTGATTCATAGTAGGGTTGATTCATAGTAGGGTTGATTCATAGTAGGGTTGATTCATGAATCAACCCTACCTTGAGGGGGTTTGATCCCCCCTGCCCCCCTTGATAAGGGGGGTTTGATCCCCCCTGCCCCCCTTGATAAGGGGGGTGTCTGACAGTTTTTAACACCTACCGACAATCAACCTTACCTTGAGGGGGTTTGATCCCCCCTGCCCCCCTTGATAAGGGGGGTGTCTGACAGTTTTTAACACCTACCGACAATCAACCTTACCTTGAGGGGGTTTGATCCCCCCTGTCAGCCTTGATAAGGGGGGTGTCTGACAGTTTTTAACACCTACCTACTTAGTGCCAGATTAATTTCTTAGCTAGGATAGGCAAGAGGCAGCTGGAAAAAATTCTCCTGTCTCCTGTCACGGCTGCTGGCAGTAAGTAATTTTGCCGGCATCTGATATTCAAACTCAAGCAACTATGTGTCAACTTTTAGGCATGAATTGTAATGTCCCCACGGATATCTGTTTTTCCTTTGAGGGATTTTGTGCGCGGGGAGGAAAAACCGACGAACATCGAGACGGTTGGGGAATCGCCTTTTTTGAAGGTTTAGGCTGCCGAACTTTTATTGATGTTAAACCCTCGATCGCTTCTCCGATTGCGGAATTAATTAAAAACTATCCGATCCATTCTACCAATGTTATCGCCCATATTCGCAAAGCCACCCAAGGAGAAATTAAACTAGAAAACTGTCATCCTTTTCGGCGGGAATTGTGGGGAAAATATTGGGTTTTTGCCCATAATGGTAATTTAGAAAATTTCTCACCGGCTGCGGGAGATTTTTATCAACCGGTTGGGGACACGGATTCGGAAAAAGCTTTCTGTTTAATTCTTAATACCCTGCGAGAGACTTTTCCCCAGGGCAAACCTTCCCTAGAACAACTCTATCAAGTCCTAAAAACTATCACAAATTCTATCGCTTGTCAAGGAATTTTTAATTATCTTTTATCCGATGGTGAACATTTTTTTGCCCATTGTTCGACGAAATTAAGCTATATAATTCGTCAATATCCTTTTGCCGCTGCTCATTTAATTGATGAAGATGTGAGCGTTGATTTTCAAGCTTTAGCTCGTCCAGGCGATCAAGTAGCAATTATTGCCACTACTCCCTTAACTGATAATGAAGTTTGGACAACGATTAATTCAGGAGAATTATTAGTTTTTCAGGAGGGCGCAGCAATTTTAAGTTAATCTTACCAGTGGTCACTTTGCCGAGATTTTTCTAAATCAATTAACTGAGTTTTTAGTCCTAACCAATCTAATTGATGGGCGAGGCAATCTGAACCAATTTTTCCCGCTTCTAGATAAATAACTCTCTCGGCAAATTCCTCTAACAAATCCAGTTGATGATTGACCATAATTATCGTCATTGAACTTTGATTGTTTAATACTTCTAATAACCTGGTGGCCGTGCCTGTATCTAGAGCAGAGGTGGGTTCATCTAATAACAGTATGCTCGGTTCTAACAACAAAGCTCTGGTAATTGCCACTAATTGTCTTTGTCCTAAAGATAATTCTAACTCCCCGCGTTCAAACCACTGTTGAGGAATTTTTAACAGAGATGTCCAACGGTCAATTCTCTGATTAATTTCCGCAGGGATAAGTTTTTTTAATTGTAGAGGATAAGCGAGAGCATCTCGAACAGTCATCCCTAATAATTTCGACTCTTGTAGCAATAAAACTATCTGTTGTCGCAGGGAAATAACCGGTATTTCCTTAATCGATTTACCTTGAAAATAAATATTTCCCGTGCTGGGTTCCTGCAAACGATTTAACAATCGCAAAAGAGTCGTTTTTCCTGCCCCAGATGCTCCGACAATAGCTAACTTTTCTCCTTGCTTGATGCCAAAAGTAATATCTTCTAACAGATAAGCACTGCCGCGTCGGATAGCTAAATTTACTTGCTGTAGTTCTAAAATCAAGAGCGGTCTTTTCCTTACTTAGTTCAAGTTTATTATATAATAAAAATAGCCCAATGAGTTCGGCAGGTATTCCCCATGGTTAGTCAAGTTAACAAAACCGAGATTATCTATCCTGAGAGCGACGGTAAACCGATGGCAGATAATACTAAACAATTTAACTGGATAGTGACGATTAAGCAGAATCTCGACTGGTTATATATCGATGATCCCCAGGTATTTGTAGCGGGGGATCTGTTGTGGTATCCCGTGGAAGGCCAGCCGAAAATTGCTGCCGCTCCTGATACGATGGTAGTATTTGGCAGACCGAAAGGCGATCGAGGTTCCTACAAACAATGGCAAGAAGATAATCTTGCTCCTCAAGTCGTCTTTGAGATTCTTTCTCCCAATAATACCTCCATCGAAATGGCCAAAAAATTGCTATTTTATGATCGCTATGGAGTCCAAGAATACTACGTCTATGATCCCGATGATAATAGTCTAGAAGCTTGGCAGCGAATTGGTGACAGTTTAGACAGTGTTAGTGAGGTTAATAATTGGGTGAGTCCCCGTTTAGGCATTCGTTTTGACTTAACCGACGAGTTAAAAATTTATCGTCCTGATGGCACTCAATTTTTGTCCTACAGCGAAATTAATCAACTACTGGAGCAGGAAAAGCAACGGGCTGAAAATGAACGCCAACGGGCTGAACAGGTCAATCAGCAGTTAGTAGAAATGGAGGCAAAACTGCAAAAATATCGTCAACTTTTTGGGGAATTACCTAACTAGGGTCTGCTGAATAAATGTGAAATATAGACGAGGTAAGGGGTTTGGGGCCTGTTTGGCGAGGCAGGTGCAAGATTTTAAAGCTAGTGGCTCAAAAACCTTGCATCTTGATCGGCGATTGCGTCCTGTAGGGGCGAAGCATTCGGGCAATAACTTATCGGTGAAACCGTAGATTTTCTATCCGAATGCTTCGCCCGTACTTTTTGCCGCAAACCCTAACTAAAATCTTCACTAGCGAAGGGAGTATAACGAAAAAAGAGGACTGGTTAGTCCTCTTAACAAGATTAGTTTTCGCTAAATGTTAAACACAGAATGATTGCCAGGCCTAGTAGGCTAGACCCATACTGCGGGTGGTTTCTGCTCCGAGATAAACCCGAATGCTCAAGAAATCCGTCGGACAAGCGGTTTCGCAACGTTTGCAACCAATACAGTCTTCCGTGCGGGGGGAGGAGGCAATCTGGGCAGCTTTACAGCCATCCCAAGGAACCATTTCCAGCACGTCGAGGGGACAAGCCCGAACGCATTGGGTGCAACCGATACAGGTATCGTAAATTTTAACGCTATGAGACATCGAATTATGACTCCTTACCGAGTGTTCTCCATGTTAAATTTCGGGTTTATCGGTTAGTTTACCTTACAGCGATCTGTTCATCGCTCGATCGGTGACATAACTTTAAACTCTGTAACACTTGGGGCCAAATGGCGATCGCTAGTCAGGGATCGGGCAATTCTAAAATAGCCTTAAAGAATTGCTTGCCGGGGTTACGGGGGGAACCGAAAAAGGTAATCTGGATCGCAAGATAATTTATTTCGTTTGCCAGTATGACAGAAATAGCGATCGAATCGATCCTACAGGAAAATCGGCTGTTTCCTCCCAGTGCCGAATTTGCCCAGAATGCCACCATTAAAAGCTTTGAAGAATACCAGCAACTCTACGCCAAAGCCAAGGCCGATCCCTCGGCTTTTTGGGCCCAATTAGCCGAAAAAGAATTACATTGGTTTGAAAAATGGTCAGAGATTCTTGACTGGCAGCCCCCCTTTGCTAAATGGTTCGTCAACGGCAAGATTAATATTTGTTACAACTGTATTGACAGACATCTCACCACATGGAGACGCAATAAAGCCGCCATCATCTGGGAAGGAGAACCGGGAGACAGCCGCACCATTACCTACGAACAGCTACACCGAGAAGTCTGTCAATTTGCCAACGCTTTAAAAGAATTAGGCGTTAAAAAAGGCGATGTGGTCGGAATTTATCTGCCGATGATTCCCGAAGCGGCCATCGCCATGTTAGCCTGTGCCAGAATTGGCGCGCCCCACAGTGTAGTTTTTGGGGGATTTAGTGCCGATGCTTTGCGCGATCGTCTTAATGATGCGGCCGCTAAGGTGGTAATCACTGCCGATGGTGGTTTCCGCAAGGATAAAGTCGTTGCCCTCAAGGAACAGGTAGATCTGGCTCTAGCCGATAATAGCGCCCCCAGTGTGGAAAAAGTTCTCGTTGTCCAGCGCAGCAAGGAACCCATCAATATGGTTGCTGATCGCGATTACTGGTGGCATGATCTACAAAAACAGGTATCTGCTAACTGTCCGGCCGAACCGATGGATAGCGAAGATATGTTATTTATCCTCTATACCAGTGGTTCCACCGGCAAACCGAAAGGAGTCGTCCACACCACCGGCGGTTATAATCTCTACACCCATGTCACCTGCAAATGGATTTTTGACCTGAAAGACACCGATGTTTACTGGTGTACTGCCGATGTGGGTTGGATTACCGGCCATAGTTATATCGTTTACGGACCGCTCTCTAATGGTGCAACCACGGTAATGTATGAAGGGGTTCCCCGTCCCTCTAATTTAGGCTGTTTTTGGGATGTCATCGAGAAATATCGGGTTAATATCTTTTATACTGCCCCCACTGCTATCCGCGCTTTTATCAAAATGGGTGAAGATATCCCCAATAGCCGGGATTTATCCTCTTTGCGCTTACTGGGAACTGTGGGAGAACCGATTAACCCAGAAGCGTGGATGTGGTATCACCGGGTTATCGGTAAAGAAAAATGTCCGATTGTCGATACTTGGTGGCAAACGGAAACCGGGGGGATTATGATTACTCCCTTACCCGGGGCAATTGCCACCAAACCGGGGTCAGCAACCCTACCTTTCCCCGGTATTATGGCCGAAGTGGTGGACTTAGACGGTAATCCCACCCAAGCGAATGAGGGGGGTTATCTGGTGGTCAAACATCCCTGGCCCGGTATGATGCGAACAGTTTATAAAAATCCCGATCGCTTCCGCAATACCTACTGGGAACATATCGCCCCCAAAGATGGCCAATATCTCTATTTTGCTGGAGATGGTAGCCGTCAGGACGAAGACGGTTATTTCTGGGTAATGGGGCGCGTCGATGACGTGATGAGCGTTTCTGGCCACCGTTTAGGGACAATGGAGATCGAATCAGCTTTAGTATCCCATCCCGCGGTAGCGGAGGCGGCTGTGGTGGGACGACCGGATGAAATTAAAGGGGAAGAAGTCTATGCTTTTGTGACTCTCGAGGGGCATTATGAAGCGAGTCCGGAGTTAGCGCAAGCATTAAAGGATCACGTTGTCAAGGAAATTGGCATTATTGCTCGACCGGGAGAAATCCGTTTTACCGATGTACTGCCAAAAACGCGATCGGGTAAAATTATGCGTCGTCTCTTGCGAACTTTAGCATCAGGTCAAGAGATTTCTGGTGATACTTCTACTCTAGAAGATCGATCGGTTTTGGATAAATTACGGCAAGGTGCGTAATTTAATTGCTGGTTTTTCCTAGCAGTTAGGGTGAGGAATAAGAGTTAATCTTATCTCACTCTAACGGGAGTGATGCTCGGTGAACATATTTGCTCAAGCACCAAAGCTATAACTAATAATAAATCCTGTTGAAAAGGTATAGGGGAAGTGGGGAAGTGGGGAAGTGGGGAAGTGGGGAGTCGGTTGTCAATACCAAATTCGGTTATACTTCATGTTTATAAGAAAGGCTGTAATAATAAAGATAAGAGCGAATTGAAATTATAGGAGTTTAATCAATGACCACCACCACTACTACCGATAATGATTTAAAAAGACTAGAAGATTTAATCCTCAATGGACAGAAGATAATCGAACATCGATTCAACGAAATCGACAATCGACTCACTACCATGGAAACTCGACTCACTACCATGGAAACTCGACTGATTGAGGTTGACAATCGATTGAAGGTGATCGAGAATGGACAAGCGGAAATGAAAGCTGATGTCAAAACTGTTCAAAAAGATACTACCGATTTAAAGATTGAACTCACGGAAGTTAAAGGTGATATTAAAACTCTTGATAGTAAATTTGATGACATGAATAAACGCTTAGAGAAAGTCGAAGGAACCCAAAAAAATCAAATTTGGACATTGATAACTGTCTTAAGTGGTTCCTTACTAGCCGTAGGATTTAGAAGTTTTTTTATCGACAATAATCCCTAATCTCAGAAAAAGAATTGCTATAATTTGCTCACTAAAACAATGAAAAGTGATCGCCTAATTCTCCGTCCTTGGCAACTACCCGCAGACAAAGAGTCTTTTTTTCAGATCTATCAAAATTCCGAAGTCACTCATTTTTTGCCGAGAATTCGTCAGTTAGCCACGGATATTGAGAGTTTAAATGCCCATTTTTCCGAAAGATTACCAACTATTCGTAATCAGGGTAATGGCAGCGATTGGTGGGCAATGATCGATCGAAAAAATAATCAGATTATCGGTTCGATAATTTTACAGAATTTGCCCGATAAGCACGGTTATCCTACCCCAGATATCGAAATTGGTTGGCATTTACGGTGCGATTATTGGGGACAAGGATATATCTGAACTTCCCCCGTATAAATATACTAGCTATGGCTCAAAGTCTTACAGAGCCTGAGTTAAAGCAATGTAATACTAATAAACTACTGGGTACAAACTCCTGAAATCCTTACGCAGACAGGGTTTGAGGCAAAATTT
>NZ_JAPZRB010000369.1:0-8917 GCF_027531105.1 Microcystis sp. LE18-22.4A | reverse complement strand
TGGTGTGGGGTAAAATCGAAACGAATAGGCTTTTTCCATGTCCTTTCACACTAGCATATATTTCGTAAACGATGCTCATATTTAACAGTAAAGCCGTCGTAGAACGACGGGGTTTCAGACCCAAATTTTCGATGATCGCCAATCCAAAACCAGGTCACTGTATCCCCTGACAGCACTCCCAAAGCTCGATGACTCTTCGTTACACGCACTGACCAAATATCTTCGTCGCTGTCAATACACTTAAAATGTAACGATGGATGAAACGGATTCTCTACCCATAACCGATATGCTTTCTTGGCTCCGGCTTTGACTGCTGGCTTCAAGTCGCGATACTTCTGCCAAAATGAAGGCAATGTTGCGGAATTCATAGCTGCTCATAATCCATCGGCGTGGACAAGCCTGCTGCAATCTCTTCTTTGGCTTTCCGTGCTGCTGCGACTAGATTATTCTTCGTCTGTTTAAACGACTGATCCCATCGTTTTTCTTCTTCAATTTCTGCAATATAAGCTCGAACATACTCTACTAACTGCTCTTGAAGCTCATCAGGCAGAGACTCAACCATCTTGATGATCGTGGTAATAGCAGGAGAGGGCATGGTATCTATCAGCGCAGTAGGTTTTCTCTATTCTACAACGTCCACCGCAAACCCAAAATGATATGATCTTTGTTTCCTCTGTGTCTGGAGTGGTTTTTATTAATGAGCCTTGCTCAAAACCAAACAATTCATAATTCAAGAGCGAGGTATTTATGGGTAAAGAAGAAGAACTACTTGAACAATGGCGAGAACTGACACCGGAAAAGCAACAAAAAGTTTTACAATTTGTTCAAACACTGAAATCTAAGTCAGAAACAACAGCACCACTTAATTAGGAGTCTAACCCATGAGCGGCCTCACCATCGAAACCGATTTAGGAAAAATCCTAGACCAGATTAATCAGAATCTTAAAGAGACCAATCAGAAGCTAGACGCGCTCCAGAAAGATGTCACAGAGATCAAGATTGTTCAAGTCAGATTCGAGGCCGAAGTCAAGGGAGATCTCAAGGCATTACAGGGAGAATTCAACACCTTACAAGGTGATCTAAAAGAGATTAAAGGCTCCCAGAAAGCCCAAATTTGGGCATTAATTACCATCTTGGCAACAGCAGTTATCGGAACTGTCATCCGCTTTGTCATCACTGTTCCCCCTGTTAGCAACCCCTAACTTCCACTGCCGGGGAACAGGCTTCTGGTTCCTGTTTGATATTCAGGTAGAATTAATGATAGAATTGGTGCGTTACGGCGGATTGTTAATTTTGGTTTTTTGACGGGATTTGTAACCGCTTAAGGGAGCCTACACATCTTCTCTCAATGAGATCATCAATTTTTTTTAGGTACTTAATCAAATTTCTCCAGATGATTTATGAGTATCCTCTACTGTCTCAATCCCGAATGTTCCCATCCTCAAAATCCGACTCATTATAGCTATTGTCAAGGATGTGGCGGAAATTTAAGCCAAACTAGCCAATCATATTCTTTTCATAGCCGTTATCTCATTGTCGGAGTATTAGGCGAAGGCGCATTCGGTAGAACTTATCAAGCTAAGGACTTGAATTTTAATCGCAAACCCCGGGTTATTAAAAAATTTATTGCTCAAATGCAGGGAGCTGCTCTGGAGAAGTCTAAGGAGTTATTTCAAAGAGAAGCGGAAAAATTAGACGAATTAAAACACGAACAAATTCCCACCGTTTATGATTATTTCTCTCAGGGGAACTCCCTCTATTTAGTGCAGGAGTTTATTGAAGGAGAAACCCTGCTTCAAGAGTATCAAAGAGAAGGAAGATTTAGTGAACAGAAAATCAAGGAAATATTACAGCAATTATTACCAGTCCTTGTCTATCTCCATTCTAAAGGATTGATCCATCGTGACATCAAACCGGATAATCTGATGCGTCGTCGGAGTGACGGTAAATTGATGTTAATTGATTTTGGGGGAATTAAAGAGCAAACCTCCCAAATGGGGACGGGTTTATATACTCCGGGTTATGCTGCTTATGAACATATCATGGGCAGTGCAGTCGCCGCTAGTGATTTATATAGTTTAGCCGCTACCTGTGTCCGTTTATTAACAGGATGTTTCCCCCAAAGTAACAGTAATTTGCCTGATTCGGTCTATGATGTGAATCAGCGGCGATGGTTATGGCAATCGGTATTAAAATCGCAAAAAAGATCAATTAGTGATTTTTTAGCGAATCTCCTCAACAAGATGTTAGAAGATAAGTCTAGTCAGCGCTATCAATCAGCTTCGGAAGTTCTGACAGTGTTGAATAATCTTCCCTCAAGTAGAACTGTAGTACAATCTCGTCCCGTTTCACCTCCTTCTACTAAACGTAAATGGCTATATAACGGCATTGGGATGATTGTATTTGGGGGGGTGATCGGACTAGCAATTTACAGTATAGGCAATTATAATTTAGGAGATAATCAAGGGGCGATTGCGGATCAAAATCAAGCGATTAAACTCAATTCTGACGATGCTGTAGCCTACTATAATAATGGAGTTGATAAGTATAATTTAGGAGATAATCAAGGGGCTATCAAGGACTTTAATCAAGCAATTCAAATCAATCCTGACTATGCTAATGCCTACTATGATCGCGGAAGTGCTAAGTCTAATTTAGGAGATAAACTAGGAGCGATCAAGGACTACAATCAAGCAATTCAAATCAATCCTGATGATGCTGATTTCTACAATAATCGCGGATGGGCTAAGTATAATTTAGGAGATAAACAAGGGGCGATTGCGGACTACAATCAAGCGATAAAACTCAATCCCAACTTTGCTTTTCCCTACAATAATCGCGGATGGGCTAAGTATAATTTAGGAGATAAACAAGGGGCGATTGCCGACTACAATCAAGCAATTAAACTCAATCCTGACTTTGCTGTTCCCTACTATAATCGCGGTTTAATATACAAAGAATTAAATGACAATGAAAAGGCAATTAAGGATTTTCGCCAAGCATCCCAACTTCATCGACAACAAAATAATCAAACTTGGTATCAAAACTCTCTGGATAGACTAAAAGAATTAGGTGTTTCCAATTAAATTCTTGTAGGGAGTTAACACCGTTAAGTAGCTTGTAGGGTGTGTTAGGCGCATATTTAAAGGAGATTTGTTATAATTAAATTATGATTGCGCCGTAACGCACCATCTTAAGAAAATTGGTGCGTTACGCTATCACTAACGCACCCGACAAGAGCCGCCACTGTGTCTGGAGTGGTTTTTATTATGATTATTTAACTGCTACCGCATATCCCCCCGTAGCAATCTCTCCCTAGTAACAGGTTTCTAGTTCCTGTTTGATATTCAGGTAGAATGAATGATATAATTGGTGCGTGGGGCGTGGCTCTCTCGTTTAAAAGCTTGTAACCTGTAGAATATAACAATCTCAGGTCTTTTATCAAGTCTAATTTTAGGGGGTTTGCTCACGAAAACATCAGCTTTTGGGGAACTCGATACTTAACGATGTTGATGTCTATTATCGCAAAATTTCTAAGTTTAATTTAGGGGATAAACAAGGGGTGATCGCATAATTCTTTTCAACGAGGTTATGAGATATCCAGCAATTCGATACCCATCACCATCACCTGATTACATTTATTGATTTTTCATCGCATACTATTTCAAAAGAAACGTGCCAAAGACAAAAATCATCTTTTATCAAGAAGCAGAAGGCATCTCACCCGTTGTTGAGTGGCTTCAGAAATTACTCAAAACTGATAAAAAAGGATTTGCCAAATGTATAACCAAAATCGAACAACTTGCCGCACAAGGTCATGAACTGCGCCGCCCTGCTGCCGATTATCTCAGAAATGATATCTGGGAGCTTAGAGCCAAACAGGGAACCATACAATATCGAATCCTCTATTTTTATCATGGTCAAAATATAGCAATTATTGGTCATGCTCTTATCAAAAAAACTTCCGCCGTTCCCTCACAAGACATCGAGAGAATTATCCAAAGAAAAGCACAATTTAAACAAAATCCAGAACTTCATACTTATCAAGGAGAAATAAACAATGCCTAAAACCACAGATGCCGTAAAAATCATTCACCAAATGATTGCAGACGATCCCACAATCAAAGAACAAATTGCCCTAGAATCCCTCAACTCAGAAATCGCACAATTGATTTATGACGCTCGTATGAATGCTGGATTAACTCAACAACAACTAGCCGACCTAATCCATGTTGAGCAATCCGTTATTGAAGATCTAGAAGACGCTGACTATCAAGACAATCCCCTAATAATGCTACAAAAAATTGCCACTGCCCTTAATCAACGAGTCAAAATGAGCCTTGTTAGTAGCTTGTAGGGTGCGTGTTTGCGCGTATTTAAAGGAAATTTGTTAATAATTAAACTATTACCGCGCCGTAACGCACCATCTTAAGAAAATTGGTGTGTTACGCTATCACTAACGCACCCTACAAGAGCCGCTACTGTGTCTGGAGTGGTTTTTATTATGATTATTTAACTGCTACCGAATATCCCCCCCGCAGTAATCTCTCCCTAGTAACAGGTTTCTAGTTCCTGTTTGATATTCAGGCAGAATGAATGATATAATTGGTGCGTGGGGCGTGGCTCTCTCGTTTAAAAGCTTGTAACCTGTAGAATATAACAATCTCAGGTTTTTTGTCAAGTCTAATTTTAGGGGGTTTGCTCACGGAAACATCAGCTTTTTGGGAACTCGATACTTGACACTATTTAATTTATCATTTGTTAGAAAACTCACATATATAAAAGCTTTAATATGCCAAAAATACAACTTATTTTTTACCAAGATGAAAGAGGTAATATACCAATTATAGAATGGCTTGATAGTCTTCCTGGCAAAGCTCAAAACAAATGCTTTATCAAATTACAAAGACTGGCAGAACTAGGATATGAATTACGCAGACCAGAAGCAGACTTTTTGCGGGACAAAATTTATGAATTGAGAGTTAATTTTAAAGGAATAAATTATAGAATTCTTTATTTCTTTTATAAAAACAAAGCTGTGGTCATTTCTCATGGTATAATTAAAGAAAAAGAAGTTCTACCACTGGAAATCGAGCAAGCAATTAAAAACAAAGCTAAATTTGAAAAAAATCCCGAATTACACACCTATTTTCAGGAGTTGATATGAATACACACCAAACGACAGCCGATGGCTTACAAATTCTTTACCAACGTTATTATGCTAATAATCCAGAACGTCAATTAGAATTAGAAAAGGCTCGTATTGATGACGAAGTAGCCAGAAAAATATTTAAGATTAAGGAAACACATCATCTTTCAACAAAAGCTTTAGCAGAATTAATTAATACTGATGAATCTATTATTGAAGCCTTAGAAAATGCTGACTATGAAGGAAACTCTTTTTTGTTGCTAAATCTCATCGCTACAGCCCTAAAAATAAAGGTTAAATTTGAATTAGTTTCAGCCTAATTGTTTCAGTAATTTGCTACAATGAGAATAAGCTGTCGCGCATTTAAACAATGACAATGATAAACCTAGAAACAATTGAAGAAGATATTGCGTCCCTTCCCCCCGACGCACAACAGACTATTCTTGAACTTGTAGATATTCTCAAAAAACGATATTCTCCCAACCCACAGGAAATGAAAGAGCAGCGAACAGAAGATTGGTCTGACTTTATCGGTTGTATAGAAGCTGAACCAGACCTTTCTTTTGAATTATGAATTATGAATTATCAAAAAGAATAGAAGAAACAAATAGATATTCGGGAACGTTGTTTTGAGTATGCACTGCGAGCAATTAAACTTTATCAATAAACAATAATTTGAGAAAATGAACCAAAAAACTTACCAACTAACCTTAAACTTTGACCAGATTTTAGATTTGGTTAAACAACTCCCAGAAAGTGACAAAATAAAACTCAGTAAAGAACTCGAAAAAGAAACTTTAAATCAAAAATTAACCCAACTTCTAGAAACCTTTAAAACTGATGAGCTTTCCCTAGAGACAATTACCGAAGAAGTGGAGGAAGTTAGGGCTGAAATTTATGGACAACAAGCCACCGATTAAAGTTATTATTGATACTAACCTTTGGATTAGCTTTCTTATTGGTAAACAGTTAGCCAAAACTCTTGTGCCGATTTTTTCTCCACAGCTACTTAATGAAATTAACCTTGTTACCAAAAGACCAAAATTACAAAAGCATTTTCCCAAAAGTAAAGTTCAAGAATTACTTGAACTTTTAAGCATAATTGGGTTATGTATTGAGACTAAATCAAAAATTAATATCTGTAGAGATGCTAAAGATAACTACCTTTTAGCCTTAGCCAAAGATAGTCAAGCTGACTTTTTAATTACAGGCGATCAACATTTATTAATTTTGCAACAATTTGGAATAACTAAAATTGTTACTTATCAACAATTTTTAGTAATCTGTAGATTGGGTTGAGGAACGAAACCCAACTCAATTATTTAAAAGTGTTGGGTTTCACTATCGTTCAACCCAACCTACGATAATACTTTATTGATGATCGCTGTCAATTTAATTGATGCCCGTAATATGTTGTAAAATCGTATCTAATTTTTGGTTAATCTCATCACGAAACTCTTCAAAATTCGATTGAAGCCGATCAACTTTATCTTCAAGATGATCAATTTCCTCATAGACTCGATCAAAACTCCGGTTTAGCTCTCTTCCTGTCACTTGGGTATCTTCCAGACGCTCCAGTCGCCGATTAAGACTCCTCAATTGACGCTCCACTTCATAATTTTTATCGTTCGGTTCCTGAGCTTGTGCCATAGGGAAAATTGTTGAATGAGAATGTCTTAACTCAATTATATGTTAACTTATTGACTAAATAAAGGATTCTACTTCTCTTAAATCAGCTTGTAGGGTGCGTGTTTGCGCGTATTTAAAGGAAATTTGTTAATAATTAAATTATTATCGCGCCGTAACGCACCATCTTAAGAAAATGGGTGCGTTACGCTATCACTAACGCACCCTAATGGACTGTTTCAGCTAAAATAGGGCAATAGCTCGAACAAGCAGAGGACATCAATCATGGGAAGAGGTCGGCGAGATAAAGTCAATCTAACAGGGGAACAAAGAGAAAACCTCGAACAAATCAGTCGTAATGGCTATGCACCAGCTAAAAAAATTCTCCACGCTCGGATTTTGCTGATGTGTGACGAGGGAGAACAGGCGAAAAGGAAATGGACAGATGAAGAAATAGGCGAAGCTTTAGAAGTTCATAGAAATACAGTGGGACGTATTCGTCAAAGATTTCTTCAAAAAGGCGAAAAACCAGCATTAGAACGGAAATCGAGAAAAACTCCCCCCACTCCGGCAAAAGTTGATGGAGCCGCCGCCGCCCAAATCATTGCCCTGTGCTGTTCGGAGCCACCATCTGGCCGAGCCGAGTGGACAATCCGACTATTAACCTCGGAACTCAAACAAAGACAAATTATCACCGAGATTTCCAGTCCAACGGTGTGGCGTACTCTAAAAAAAACCAATTACGCCCTTGGAAAACCCAAAGATACTGTATTCCGGAACAGGATTTAGCCCGATTTGTTGCCCAGATGGAAGTTGTCCTTGACCTGTATGGCACTCAGCCATCGGAAGAAGAACCGTTAATCGCGATGGATGAAGCATCAAAGCAACTACTTGGAGAAGTTTACCCTCCGATACCCATGCAACCTGGACAAGATAAAAAAGAAGACTATCACTATAGTCGTGAAGGGGTTCAAGCCTTGTTCATGTTTTTTGACCCCCATCGAGGATGGAGACGGGTGAGTAGCCGAGATAGTCGAACCCGAATAGATTGGGCAGAAGAAATTCGTCAATTATTGGATGTGGACTATCCAAAGGCTCGAAAAGTCAAGCTCGTCTGTGATAATCTCAACACTCATAACATAGCCTCGCTTTATGAAGCATTTCCAGCACCCGTTGCTCATCGTTTAGCTAGAAGACTGGAAATTTATTACACACCTCGTAATGGTAGCTGGTTAAATGTAGCCGAAACTGAACTAAGCGTCTTATCGAGGCAATGTTTAGATAGAAGGATTTCTAGCAAGGAAGAACTGAAAAGGGAGATAGAAACCTGGCAAAAAGAACGTAATCAGACTGCATCTACAGTAATATGGACGTTTACGACCAGCGATGCTAGGGTCAAGCTGAAACATCTTTATCCTGTGTTTGAGGAGGAGGAATCGGGAGAATCTATTGCACCAAATTAGCTGAAACAGTCCAGTAGGGTGCATTAAAGAAGTGTAATGCGCCTCGACAAACCTTAGCGTAAAAAGTTTGGGATATTCGCTCTATTTATAATCAAAACATTTGAACGAAAAAGCGAGAATTATATTATAAAAAATTCTATTGACAGCGATTGCCTTGCGAGCTCGCAATCATTGGGGTACCTGTACTTTATAAGCAATCTCAGAACCCAGCCTTGTAAAATGCTTTGGGTTGAGGGTTAACAGAACATCAGCCTGAGATTTGAGGACTGCTTGGGCGATAAGGGCATCAAAGATACCACCGCCAGGAAGCTGACGTTGCACCATTAGGTCAATAGCTGCCGTGTAATCTTCAGCAGTCAGCGAAACAGTCTCGAAGGTCTGTAGGTTATCGCGGATCAAGTTTTGGGCGACGGCAGGGGAGATTTTGGTTTTGGGAATGCGCGTTAGAACAGAATAGAGTTCTGCTAGGGTATGCGTGGCAATAAGTCCCTGAATTTGCTGGGATTGGGCTTGAAGGAGAAAGGGCAAGCAGGCCGAATGTTGACATCCTCGCCGCCCTAAAAGTGCGGCGATTCCTAAACCTCACGATTTAAGTTTCTGCTTCCACCACCGTCGCATACCACAGTTAAAAAACCATGTACTGTCTTACACAGAGTCCACAGACTTTCGCCCCATTTCA